>CAYYZZ010000033.1:0-11437 GCA_964476235.1 uncultured Streptomycetaceae bacterium
AGGGCGGGTTCGCCGTGTCGCTGCTGCGCGGGGACTTCAACGTCACGATCATCGTCCGCTAAATGCCGTTAAATCCGGACCGCCAGCGCGGCCGGTTTAACTCCGCGCGATCGAGTAGACGATTCATCGCCACTCATCGCGCGGGGGTTCTGGTGTAGGCTATTCGCTACCGTCAACAGTCCATCACAAGGAGGCGACATGTCCAAACGGCTTGCCCAAGCGGTTTACTTCGTCGCACTGATACTCGCGATATCGTCGGCAACGGCCCGTGCGGCGGATCTCGACATGGCGGTGCTGAGCCACAAGACGCCGGGGGACATCCAGTGGCGCGAGAGCCTCACCGTTCCGGGGAACCGGCAGGCCATACTCTACGGCGACCCGAGCAAGCCCGGTCCGTACGTAGTGCGCAACTGGTTCAAGGCCGGCAACTTCAGCCGGCCGCATTTCCACCCGAACGACCGCTTCATCGTGGTGCTGTCAGGCACCTGATGGATCGGCACTGGCGAGAAATTCGACCCCAACAACACCCGGCCGATGACCGCGGGCAGCTTCGTCGTGCACTACGGCAGCAAGGTCCACTACGACGGCGCCAAGGACGAGGATTGCGTGATCGAGATCCACGGCATGGGGCCAGCGACCTCCACGCGCGTGGGCGACGCGCGTTGACGGGTGGCGTGTCCTAACCGCGCTTGTAGACGATCTTCTTCGAGCCCCCGTCGCAACTGCCGACGACCTTGCCGTCCTTCGGCTCGCCGGCGACGACCTCGAGGGTGAACGACTTCACGCCCCTGGCCTTGATCTTCGCCTCGATCTCGGACTTCAGCTCGTTGCAGTCCTTCCTGGCCATCGCGGGGGAGGAAACCAGCATCAGCAGCGCAAGAACGAACGGGATTTTCATTTCGGCACTCCTTCATGGAAAGGTTCAAGGGGCATATTACATCAGGAATCCGGGCAACCCGGCGAAAAAAGTTTCATGGCCTGTGCCCTCCCGTATACTGGCGCCTCACCGCGCAGCGGCGCCACGAAAAACGAGGGGGAACGATGAAGGTCAAAGTCAACGGCATCGAGATCAACTACGAAATCGAGGGCAACGGCCCGTGGCTCACGATGAGCCACTCGCTCGCCTGCAACCTGCACATGTGGGACCCGCAGATGCCGGTCCTCACGGGCAAGTTCAAGGTGCTGCGCTTCGACACGCGCGGCCACGGCCAGTCGGGCGCGCCCGCCGGCGAGTACACGCTCGAGCAGCTCGCCGACGACGTGAAGGGGCTGCTCGACGCGCTCAAGATCAAGCAGACCCACTGGGCGGGACTCTCCATGGGCGGCATGATCGGGCAGGCCTTCGCGCTCAAGTACCCGGGCGTGTTCCAGAGCATGGTGCTCGCCGACACGACGAGCCGCCGCCCGCCGGACGCGGCCAAGATGTGGGGCGACCGCATCAGGACGGCGCAGGAAAAAGGCATGGCGGCGCTGGTCGAGAGTACGCTCGCGCGCTGGTTCACCGAGCCCTACCGGAATTCGCACAAGGACGTGATGCAGCGCATCGGCGACGACATACGCAACACGCCGGTCGCCGGCTTCATCGGCTGCTGCCACGCGATCTCGAAGGTGGACTACCTCGACCGGCTGAAGGAAATCAAGTGTCCGGCGCTGGTCATGGTCGGCGAACACGACCACGGCACGACGCCGGAAGCGGCGCGCGTGATACAACAGAACCTGCCGGGGTCGGAGCTGAAGATCATTCCCTCCGCCGCGCATATCTCGAACATCGAGCAGGCGCAGGTCTTCAACGAAGCAATGACCGGCTTTCTCGATCGCGCGTCCAAGCGGGGCTGAATCCTGCTGATGACTCGACAATAGCGATTGATCGCGGACCGCACGCCGATCATTTACTGATAACCGGGCGGATAAGCCACACCCCTTGCCTGCCCCCGGGCGGCGGGTGCTTCCTGCCCGTTCATTTATCCGCGCGTGCGTGTCAAGGCACGCTTCGCGCGGATCGGCGCACGCTGAAGTAGCCGTACCAGCTGCCGCCGATCAGTACCGCCGAGCAGGAGAAGAATACCGGCGCGAAACCGAACGCGGTGCCGATGCCGCCGAAGGCGAGCGGCACCACGAGATGCGTGAAGTGGTTGAACGTCACGCGCAACCCGGCACCCTCCGACGCGCGCCCGGGCGGCGACAGGCTGTAGATCAGGGACATGGACATCGGCTGCCCGACGCCGCAGCCCAGCCCGAGCAGGAACGACGCTAGAGCGAGCAGGTACGGGTCGCGGAACAGCGGGAACAGCAGGAACACCGCGCCGGCAAAGCCGATGGCGTAGAGCAGGATCTGGAATTCGCTCAAGCGCCTGGCCAGGCTCGGCAGCGCCACACGGATCGTGAATACCGCGGCGGCGAAAGAGCTGATGATGGTGCCGATCGCCGAGGCCGACAGGCCGATCGAGTGCCCATAGATCGGGAAATAGAACAGGTACAGGTCCCACGCGACCGAGATCAGGCCGCTCGCGATGATGGCGTCACGCAGCTTCGAGTTGCGCAGCAGGTCGAACGAGCTGCCTTTTTTCCCACCCTCGTCCGCCCCGACCGCGGCCTTCGGCAGCAACCCGCCCTTGAACAAGAGCAGGAGGACGGCGAGAAACGGGCAGGCCGCCAGCATCAGGTAGACGAGCCGGTAGCCGAGATAATCAATCGAGAAGCCGGCGATCAACGGGCCGAGAAACGAGGCGATCGAGAACCCGATCGCCAGCAACGAGTAATTGCGGGCGCGGTCTTCCGGCCCGCCGAGCGCGCCGGTGATACCTTGGACCGGGACGAAGAAGAACTGGAACGCGGTGCCCACCACCAGCGCCATGACGTAGAGCGCCGCGATGCCGGGGAAGAAGTACGGCACCAGCAGCGCGGCCACCACGCCGATCGTTCCCACCAGCATCGGCACCCGCGGCCCGACGCGGTCCACCAGCTTGCCGACATAGAGCGCGATCAGCATGGGGCACAGCGCCCACAACGCCATCATCACGCCGACCGTGAATGGATCCACCCCCAGGTTGAGCGCGTGCAACGGCAGCGCCACCTTGGCGCCGCCGAAGCCGGCGTGGATCAGCACGCAGGACGCAACAATCAGATAAATCGGCATCGGCAAACGGGGCAGGCCGCCCGGCGGCGCCCGCCCCGTTATCAGGAACAATACGGGGAATGGATTCTACCGTGGATGGAATCCGAGCAGAATTCGGATTCCATATTATGAACGTCGGAACCTGACCGACGTCGGCGGAATTTTCTCTACGAGGGATGGACAATATTCACACAGGCGGCCGGCCCATGTGACGCTAATAGTCCATTATCTGGTTATGAAACGTGACCGGCAAGCGGTCGCGTTTCATCAGTCGGCCCTGGCGCCGGTTGCCTTGACCACGGGGCCCCACTTCGCCCACTCGGCCTTCATGAAGGCAACGAACTCGTTCGGCGGCAGGAACGTCGTGTCCGCGCCCTGCTGGGCGAAGCGCTGCTTGACGTCGGCCAGCGCGAGGATCTTCTGCAGCTCGGTGCTGATGCGGTTGACCACCGGCTTGGGCATGCCGGCCGGCCCGGAGATGCCGTACCAGACCTTGCCGTCCACCTGGGGATAGCCGGCCTCGCCCAGGCTTTGCAAGTCCGGGTAGAGGGGGGAGCGGTTCTTGCCAACCGTCGCGAGCAGCTTGAGCCGTCCGGACTGGACGTGCGGAAAAATCGACGGCAGGGAGTCGAACGCGAGCTGGACGTTGCCCGCGGCGAGATCGATCACGCCCGGACCGCTGCCCTTGTAGGGCACGTGCACGATCGGCGAGCCGGTGGCCGCCTTGAACATCTCGCCGACGAGATGCGGCATGCCGCCGCTGCCCGAGGAATAAAAATTCAGCGTGTTGGGTTTTGCCTTGGCGAGCGCAACCAGTTCCTTCACCGATTTGACCGGCACGGACTGGTGTGCCACCACGAACATCGGCAGGCTGGTCGCCAGCGAGACGTGGGTGAAGTCCTTTAGCGCGTCGTACGGCAGCCGGGTGTAGAGCACCGGGCCGACGCCGTGGGTAGTGGACGAGGACCATAGCAGCGTATGACCATCCGGCGCCGCTTTCGAGGTGATGTCGGAGGCGATGGTGCCGCCGGCTCCGCCGCGGTTCTCCCCCACCACGTTCTGGCCGAGCGCTTCGGTCAGCTTCTGCCCGACGATGCGGGCGGTGAAATCCGCCGCGCCGCCCGGCGGCACCGCGATGATGAGCCGGATCGGCCTTGCCGGATACGCCTGCGCCAATGCTGTCTGTGCTTGCGCTACGGCAAGCACAGACAGCATAAATGTAAGGGCCACTTTCATACGGTCACCTCCTCGCGCAGCAGATTGAAAGCCGATTCATTCTGCACTAAGGAATTTTACGGGTCCAATCCGGAAAATTCCTCGTGCAGCTCATTTTGGAACCTCCAGGTAATGGACGGCGAACAACCGTTCGGCGTCCATCCAGCATTCGACCGGCTCGAAGCCCGCGCCGCTCGCAAGCGCCTTGAACCCGGTCACCGAATACTTGCATGAATTCTCGGTGTGGATGGTTTCGCCGGCGCGGAAGCGTATGACATGACCGCCTATCGAAACCCGCTGATCCTTGAGACTCAACAGGTGCATCTCGACGCGTCCGGGCGGCTCGTTATAGAACGCCTGGTGGCGGAATGCGGCGAGATCGAAGTCTGCGCCGAGCTCGCGGTTGATCCGCGCCAGCAGGTTGAGGTTGAACTCGGCCGTGATGCCCTGCCGGTCGTTGTAGGCCGCATTGAGCCGCGCGGCATCCTTCTTGAGATCCACCCCGATCAGCAGCCCGCCGCCCGGCCCGACCAGGTGGCGGACATTGCCGAGGAAGACGGCCGCCTCGGCCGGGATCAGGTTGCCGATGGTCGAGCCCGGGAAATAGACGACCTTGCGCCGCGAGGGGATCCCGTCGATCTCGGGCAGCGCCAGCGGGCGCAAGTAATCCGCGCAGAACGCCACCACCGGAAGCCCTGGAAAATCGCGCGCGATCCCGGCCGACGTTTCCTTGAGTTGTTCGCGCGCAATGTCGATCGGCACGTAGGCCGCGGGCTCGAGCGCATCGAGCAGGATGCGCGTCTTGTGCCCGCTGCCGCAGCCATGTTCGATCACCATGCAGCCCGGCCCGAGGCGCCGTGCCATCGCGCCGGCCCGGTCCCGCATCAGTTGAGTCTCGGCGCGCGTCAGGTAATATTCCGGTGCCTCGCAGATCGCCTCGAACAGCTCGCAGCCGCGCTCGTCGTAGAAATACTTGGGCGCAAGCGCCTTGCGCGGAAGCGACAGGCCGGCAACCACATCGTCGAGAAAGCTGCTGGTGTCGGGAAGCCGGTCATGAAACGAAAAAGCAGTGGCGGGTCGTTGCAAGAGCGTGGGTCTCCTCGAACGCGCCCCGGCCATGGGCGTTATTGTTTAGAGCCGCATTGCCGCGGTTGCGGAGTCAGCCCGCCGGCTGACGCGAGGAATTACTCTCGATCCACTTCTTGATGCGGTTGGCGTCGCCGATACGGGTCAACTTGCCCCACGAGTCGAGCAGCACGATGATCACCGGAGTGGCGCCGATCTGCGCCTGCATCACCAGGCAGCGCCCGGCCTCGCTGATGTAGCCGGTCTTGGACAGGCCGATTTCCCAGCCGGAGTTCCGCACCAGCCGGTTCGAATTGCTGAATTGCATCTTCCGGCCGTTGGCGAGCCGCACGGTGTACTGGGTGTCCGTGGTGTACTCGCGGATCAGCGGCTGGCGGTAGACGGCGCCCACCAGCCGCGCAAGATCCTGCGCGGTCGAGACGTTCTTGCTCGATAAACCGGTTCCGTCCACGAAACGGGTGCGCCACATGCCCAGCTCGACCGCTTTATGGTTCATCGCAACCACGAATGCGCGGCTGCCGCCGGAATACGCCCGGGTGAGCGCAGCGGCCGCGCGGTTCTCGGACGCCATCAGGGCGAGCCTGAGCAGGTCGCCACGCGTAAGCTCGGTGCCTGGCTTCAGCCGGGAGCGCGTGCCCTTGATCCCGTCCTTGTCCTCGGCGCTGATCGCAATGCGCTCATCGAGCGGCAGGCCGGACTCCACCACCACCAGCGCGGTCATCAGCTTGGTGATGGAGGCGATCGGGACGACCGTCTCGACGTTCTTGGCGTAGAGCACCCGCTGCCCGCCCTGTTCCACCACCAGGACTGCGGTGGACTTGAGGTTCAGTGCGCCGGATTTGGCGACCGTGACCGCATCGGCGGCCTGGACCCTGGACTGCACGGCCGGCACCAGCGCCACAATCAACCCGATGGTAAGTAGCTGCGGTTTCAGACCCCCTCCTCCCCGCCAGGCAAGCCATGCAACGGCAAGCGGCGTCTCCAATGGCTGAATTAACCTATAAAATACAGGCTTAGAGTAGACTTTTCAACCACTTTTTGAACTGTGAAGGAATGCACAGGCTCGGGAACCCTCAGGAACCTAAGGGCAAAAAAACTCCGCTCGGGACAGTGTGGGTCGTCCCGGCGGAGGCAAAGAGGCCATGCAACTACCCGCTCAGCACAGATAATCGCTACTGCGAGGCCTCCGAGGAGGAAAGACTGAACATACTGCCTATCTGCGCGGGCGTTTCAACTGAGCGACCCGCTTGCGCGAAATGAGATTAGTCCACACGCCTTACACGAAACTTACGTAGTCTGACGATTTTGGGTGGCTGTGAATTAATTCACGCGTGTATTAATCAACGATTGGAGCAACATCAGGCATGCGCATACTCATCGCTGAAGACGACCCGGTGCTGGCCGACGGGCTGACCCGCTCGCTGCGCGCCTCCGACTACGCGGTGGACTGCGCCAGCGACGGGAGCGAAGCCGATCACGTGCTGGCGGCCCAGAACTACGACCTGGTGATCCTCGATCTGGGACTGCCCAAGCTGGACGGCTTCGAAATCCTGCGGCGGCTGCGCCGGCGCAGTTCGCGGGTGCCGGTGCTGGTGCTAACCGCCCGCGACACTCTCGATGACCGGGTCAAGGGGCTCGACCTCGGGGCCGACGACTATCTCACCAAGCCGTTCGACCTGCCGGAACTCGAGGCGCGCGTGCGGGCACTCATCCGTCGCGGGCAATCGGGCGGGAGCTCGCTGGTCACGCACGGCGCGCTCACGCTCGACACTGCCGGGCGGCGCGCCACGCTGAACGGCGAGCCGCTCGAGCTCTCGGCGCGGGAGCTCGGGGTGCTGGAGGTGCTGATGCTGCGCAGCGGCCGGGTAGTGAACAAGGAGCAGCTCGCCGAGCAGCTCTACGGCTGGGACGAGGAAGTCGGCGCCAACGCGATCGAAGTCTACGTGCACCGCCTGCGCAAGAAGCTCGAGCCGGTCGGCGTCGCCATCCGCACCATCCGCGGCCTGGGCTACCTGCTCGAAAAACCGCCGCATGGCTAAAGCCCGGACCCTGCGCCGGCAACTGATCGCATGGCTAGCGGCGCCGCTGGTGGTGCTATGGCTGATCAGCGGCATGATGGATTACGACATCGCTAAGCGCTTCGTGAACCTCGCCTACGACCGCGCGCTGCTCGAAGCGGCGCTCGATATCGGGCGGAACATCAAGCAGGCCGACAACCGGATCTATGTCGACCTGCCCGAGGTGGCGCTGCAGATGCTGGAGACCCGCGAGTCCGGGCGCCTGCATTTCCTTGTCACCAAGACTGACGGGGATTACATCAGCGGCAACCCCGAGCTGCCGTCCCCGCCGCCGGACGAAGGCGCGGATCGCATCCGCTACTACGACGACGTGTTCCGCGACCGCGCCATCCGCCTGGTCATCCTGCGCCAGCCGGTGAGGCCGGGATCGGGCCAGGGCGCCGTGCTGATCCGGGTCGGCGAGCGCCTCACCGTGCGCGCCGAATCGGCGCGGCAGCTCCTGTTTCGAATCATGGTGCCGCAGGCGGTGCTGATCCTCGTCGCCGTGTTCATCGTCTGGTACGCGGTCGGACGCGGCCTGGGCCCGCTGGACAGCCTGCAGCGCGAGCTGGCCGCCCGCTCGCACCGGGACCTCTCGCCGCTGCCCGAGCAGCAGGTGCCGGAGGAGGTGCGTCCGCTGATACGCGCCATGAACGAGCTCCTGGGCCGCCTGAGCGAGGCGCTCGAATCGAGGCAGCGTTTCGTGGCGGATGCGGCCCATCAGCTCCGCACGCCGGTCGCCGGCATCAAGACCCAGACCGAGCTCGCGCTGCGGCAAACGCAGACGGGGGACGTGCAGGCGACGCTCAAGCAATTGCACACCGCGACGGAGCAGGCCACCCGCCTGGTCAACCAGTTGCTCTCGCTTGCCCGCGCCGAGCCGGGCGCCGGGCGCGTCCAGCACGCGGAGCCGCTCGACCTGGTCGCGCTCGCCCGGGACACCACCACCGAGTGGGTGCCGCGCTCGATCGAGAAAAACATCGACCTCGGATTCGACAGTCCGCTGCCCAGCGCCCGAATCGAAGGCGATCCCTTCATGCTGCGGGAAATGCTCAACAACCTGCTCGACAATGCGGTCCGCTACACCCAACCAGGGGGGCAGGTTACGGTGCGCGTCACGCCGGAGCCGCCCGGGGTGGTGTTGAGCGTGGAGGACAACGGTCCCGGCATCCCCGAAACGGAGCGGGCGCTGGTGTTCGAGCGTTTCTACCGCGTCCTGGGCACTGGCGCGGAGGGCTGCGGGCTGGGACTCGCCATCGTGCGCGAGATCGCGCTCTCTCACGGGGGGAACGCCAGTCTCGCAGGCAGCGCTAACGACACCGGCACGCGGGTGCGCGTTGCCTTTCCCAAGGCGGCCTGAAGTTCCGTGAATCGTGATTCGTGAGTCGTGATTCGACGTGCCTTTGTCGTCACTGCGTCACTTCATCACTACGTCACCATTCAGGGCGCGGCGGTCGCCGCGGTTTTTTCTCGTTCCGCTTCTTCCTGCTGCTGCAGGGCCCACATCTGGGCGTAGGCCCCGCCGCGCTCGAGGAGATCCCGGTGGGTGCCGCGCTCGATGATGCGGCCATGGTCCATGACCAGGATCTGGTCCGCATCCATCACGGTGGACAAGCGGTGGGCGATGACGAGCGTGGTGTGCCCCCGCGCGATGCGGTTCAGCTCGGCCTGGATCAACTTCTCCGATTTCGAGTCGAGCGCGGAGGTCGCTTCGTCGAAAATCAGGATGCGCGGGTTCTTGAGGATGGCGCGGGCGATGGCCACGCGCTGCTTCTCGCCTCCGGAGAGCTTCAGGCCGCGCTCCCCCACCTTCGCCTCGTAGCCATCCGGCAGGCTCTCGATGAAGTCGTGGATATGCGCCGCCTCCGCCGCGGCAATCACTTCCTCGCGCGCGGCATCGGGCCTGCCGTAGCGGATGTTGTAATAGATCGTGTCGTTGAACAGCACCGTGTCCTGCGGCACGATGCCGATCGCGGCGCGCAGGCTCGATTGCGTGGCATCGCGTATGTCCGTGTCGTTGATGCGCACCGCCCCTGCGTTCACGTCGTAGAAACGGTAGAGCAGCCGCGCGAGCGTGGACTTGCCCGACCCGCTTGCGCCCACCACCGCCACCTTGGCTCCGCTCGGCACGTCGAACGAAACGTCGTGCAGGATCGGCCGCTTCCCGTCGTAGCTGAAGCTGACGCGGTCGAAACGGATCATCGCGCCGCCCGCCGGCAGCGGCACGGCGCCCGGGCGGTCCTCGACCTCGCGGTTCTCGTCGAGCAGGCGGAACATGCGGTCCATGTCGATCAGCGCCTGCTTGATCTCGCGGTAGACCATGCCGAGGAAGTTGAGCGGAATGTAGAGCTGGATCAACAGCCCGTTGATCAGCACCAGGTCGCCGAGCGTGAGCGTCCCCGCTGCCACGCCTTCCGCCGCCAGGACCATCAGCACGGTCACCGCGGCGGCGATGATGAGGCTCTGCCCGATATTGAGCAGCCCGAGAGAAGCCTCGCTCTTGACGGCCGCCTGCTCGTAGCTCCTCAGGTTTTCGTCGTAGCGCCCCGCCTCGTACTCCTCGTTATTGAAATACTTGACCGTCTCGTAGTTGAGCAGGCTGTCGATGGCGCGCGTATTGGCGCGGGAATCCAGCTCGTTGGCTTGCCTGCGGATGCCCATGCGCCATTCCGAGACGGCGAAGGTGTAGGCGAGGTAGAGAGCGACCGCGGCGAAGGTCACGGCGACGAAGCGCCAGTCGAACTTGGCGAACAACACCGCCGCTACCAGGCCGAATTCCAGGATCACCGGAACAATGGAGAACAGCATGTAGGTGAGCAGCGTGGAGACGCCATTGGTGCCGCGCTCGATGTCGCGCGAGACGCCGCCGGTCTGGCGCTCGAGATGGAAGCGCAGCGACAGCGAGTGCAGGTGGCGGAACACCGTGAGGGCCAGCCTCCGGATCGCGCGCTGGGCCACGCGCACAAAGACGACGTCGCGCAGCTCCGCGAACAGCGTCGTGGACAGCCGCAGCAACCCGTAAGCGGCGAGGGCCGCGAACGGCACGGCGACCACGGCGCGCGTCGGGTCGAGCGAGTCCACGATTTCCTTCAGGACCAGCGGCACGCCGACGTTGGCGAGCTTGGCGGTGACGAGGCAGACGAGCGCGATGGCGACGCGCCAGCGGTATTCCCACAGGTATGGCAGCAGCATCGGCACCACCCGCCACTCCCGGCGGCGCGGGGCGGCAGCGCTCTGCGGCAAGGTGCCCTGCAAGGCGCCGTGGTGCTGCGTCATAATTTAAGGGATTAGGGCGGAGGGATGAGGGATGAGGGAAAAACCGTGAGGCCGATCCGGTTGTGATCGTAACATGGGGGCCGGAATGGGCCTTTACGAGGGCGGGCGGTGAAAAAAACGGGCGCGGTGTTGGCCGCGCCCGAAAACGTACCAAAGGAGGAGGATGAAAGCGTGGAACAAAATGCCGTTCCCCGCTTTCATTAAATGAGTATGCAAACTGAATGCCAAGCTGTCATTTTAAATAAATCAGAGGGTTAGCATTTATGCTGCGCGCCATCGTCTCCAACCGCGCCCTGATACCGCGCAGTCGGATGCTTCAGTGCACCACTCCACGCCGATCGTAGAGCGCATCAGCGAGCCGCGCCAGGAATGCGGCCCTCCGCCGGCGACCGCGTGGCAAATCCGGACAGCGGCGACCGTCCCGTAAGCGGGGCCGTCGTGGGCGCCCCGGCTGCCGGCATGATGGGATCGAACGTGCGCGACGTGGCCCGGCCGGTGCCGGTTTCCGACGCCTTGCCGATGCCGGTAAGCGCAACCGGCAATGGCGGCGGGTATCAATACCGCTACTAGCAATCAGCGATCAGCGATCAGCTGTCGGCTATCAGCTAAATGCTGAGTGCTAATTGCTGCTATGTAAACTCCTCCGCCCTTCCATAGGCAAACACGCCGGTCAGGAAGCGCACCAGCT
>CAYYZZ010000033.1:11537-15970 GCA_964476235.1 uncultured Streptomycetaceae bacterium
GTAAACTCCTCCGCCCTTCCATAGGCAAACACGCCGGTCAGGAAGCGCACCAGCTGGTAGCAGCTCCAGGTCGCGAAGCGGGTCGTCCAGGGCTGGTCCGCCCAGCGCTCGCGCCGCACCTGCGTGGCCCCATCGGCGATGGCGGCAAGCAGGCTCTCCCGCAGCTCGCGGGCGAACCCGTCGTCCTCGATCACCACGTTGGCCTCGCGCGCGAGCAGCAGGCTGAACGGGTCGATGTTGGAGGAGCCCACCGTCGCCCAGTGGCAGTCGATGACGGCGACCTTCGCGTGCATCAAGCTCTCGTGGTACTCGTGAATTTCGATGCCGGCGTCGAGCAGTCCGCCATAGAGGGAGCGCGAGGCATAGTGCTGCAGGACGTATTCCACCCTGCCCTGCAGCAGCAGCACGACGCGCACCCCGCGCGCGGCCGCATCCATCAGCGCGCGGCGGAAGCTGTGGCCCGGAAAGAAATAGGCGTTGGCGATGAGTATCTCGGCCTTCGCCCTCCCGATCGCAGCGAGATAAGCCTGCTCGATGTCGTGGCGATGTCTTATGTTGTCCCGTATCACGAACGCGGCGCGCTGTCTGCCGCAGAAATCCGCCGGCGGCGACAGGCCGCGCACCACCGGCCAGCGCGCGCGAAACTGGATCGCGCTGACCCGCGACCACAACCGCTTCACCACGGGGTATATCTTCGTCAACAGAGGCCCCTCGATGCGCACCGCGTAATCGAAGCGCGGCACCGCGCTGCCCGGCGCATCCACGTCGTCCACCACGTTGATGCCGCTGACGAAGGCGACGCGCGCGTCGATCACCGCGATCTTGCGA
The DNA here is from genome assembly GCA_964476235.1 of uncultured Streptomycetaceae bacterium. Lineage (GTDB taxonomy): Bacteria > Pseudomonadota > Gammaproteobacteria > Burkholderiales > SG8-41 > SG8-41. The sequence goes on from CAYYZZ010000033.1 coordinate 12,366, forward strand.
TGCAAGCGGCGCAGGCGCGTGCGCCGCAAGGTCCAGGGCGAAATGTTCCGGCGGTAGACCAGGAAACGCACTCCGGCCTCCCGCATCTCCCGGACCAGTGCAGGATCCAGGTCCTTCGAACCGAAGCCATCCACCATGACGTTGACCGCCACGCCGCGCTGCGCCGCTCGCTCCAGCGCCGCGGCAATGGCGCGCCCGGTCGTGTCAGCCTCAAAGCTATAGGTTTCCAGTTGAATCTCGCTCCGGGCGGCGTCGAACTCCACCGTCAACGCGGGGAAATACTCCACGCCGCTTTTCAAGAGCGTGATGCGGTTGCCGTTGACGAATTCGATCACAAACGCACCAGCGTCGCTGTCAACGCCGCGTGATCGGAGACGCGCGCCCACGCGCGGCCGTGATGAACGTGAGCGGTGGGAACCTGGAAGCCGCGCACGTAGATGCGATCGAGCGACATCACCGGCAGCGCCGCCGGGAAGGTGCGCGCGGGCCGTCCCTTCACCAGCTCGAACACCTCGTGGAGATTCAACGGGTGCGCCAGCTCCTGCGTGGCGCGATGGCGCCAGTCGTTGAAATCGCCCGCGACGATGAGCGGCGCCTCGGGCGGCACCATGCGCTCGATGCGCTGGCGCAGCTTCTCAAGCTGGCGGCTGCGCTCGTGCCCCCTCAAGCCGAGGTGCACGCACACGCAATGCAGCGTTTCGCCCCAGCGCGGAATCCGGATCTCGCAGTGCAGCAGACCGCGGCTCTCGAAGCGGTGGGCCGACACATCCTGATTGTCCCAGCTGAGAATCGGAAAGCGCGACAGGATCGCGTTGCCGTGATGGCCGGCATCGTAGACCGAGTTCCGGCCGTAGGCAAAGTCATGCCAGACGGTGTCGGCGAGAAACTCGTATTGCGGCGCGGCCGGCCAGTTATGGTAGCGCCGGGCGTGGCGCTCATGCTGGCCGTGCACTTCCTGGAGGAAAACGATATCGGCGTCGAGCGCGCGCAGCTTGTCGCGCAGCTCGTGTATCGTCAGCCGCCGGTTGAACAGCGGCGTGACGGAGAAGCCCTTGTGGATGTTGTAGGTCGCTACCCGCAGCGTGCGCATGACAGTTGTTCTTATTCCTTTAACGTGAAATAGCGCTCGAGGAGATCGGGATCATCGAAATGCCGCCGCCCGACGAAGGCGGTGGCATGCCGCCCCCACTGCCGCATCGCGCCGGGCTCGGGCACACCCATCGGCCAGAACAGCCAGCGCTCGCCGCGCTCGCTGCCCGTCACGATGCCGTCCGGGCGGAAAGCGCTGCGGCGCCCGCCGCCCGGGAGCGGCAACGAGCGCAGGCTGTCGTCTTCCGCGAAAAAATACTCCACGGCGCCGCGCGCAGGCTCTTCCCGAACGACGACGCGACGCAGGTAATGCGTGCCCGATTCGAGGCGCAGCTCGACGCGCGCCCCCGGCTCGATGCGCGGCAGTGTTTGCGGTACAAAAGCTGTTTCGTCCAGTGTATCGGGCTGCGCTTTCGGCGCAGCCCGTGCGGTCGGGAAAAACAGGTGATAGCACCCGCACGGGTGGATCGCATCGTATACCCATGGCGAGCCGTCCGGCGTCAGCGTCACGCGCCACAGCACGCCGTCAAGATGCCCGCCCAGGAGGTCCCATCCGGCGCCCTTCGGGCGTTCGGGAAACCACAGCCAGTAATTGAGCTGAAGCAGCGTCCGCCCCTGATAGCGTGCGAGAGAAGCCCGGCGATAGACCACCGGCAATTGCGAGACGATATGCGGCATGGCGTCCTCGCGCCACCCGAGCTCGCCGGGCAGGTCCGCATCGCCCGCCGTGTCCACGACGAACGCGGGCGCGAATGTCCTGAATATCGCGTCGAGGTCCGCACCGCGCGGATCGGGAATGCCAAGCGCGTTGGCTGAGGCGCGCCCGAGCAAGGCGGCGATCTCTGCGGCGGAAAGCCGGCCGGGCGGCGGCACGTAGGTTTTCAACTCGCCTGACACCGGCAAGGCGGAAAGCGGCCGCGCGAACGACTCGCGCACCTCTCCTTGCCATTTGCGCACCCCGCTCGCGAACGGGATGCGCGTCAGCCAGTACAGTCCCGCCGCCCGGTGCCACGTCGTGTAATCGTCCGGCACGCTGGCCGCGGCCCTGAGCGCTGCGCGCCGCGCCGGGTCGGCGTAATCAGCGGCCGCAAGGCGCGCGGTGCAATCCGCCAGTGCCGGCGAGACCCAGGCGCGCTCCCGGCTGATGTCCCACAATGCGTGACCGAGCACTTCGGCCTCGTGCGCGGGCAGGTTGGCGATCTCGATGGAGCGGGCCTGGCTGCCTAGTGCGGCCATGCGGCTCATCCATTCGGCGAACTGCGCGTCGCTCATCTTTTCGCCGGCGTAGCTCGCCAGGAAGCGGTCGACGCGCAAGTACGGAAACCCCTCGACGCGCGCCGCCATCCCGTCCCGGACGCCCGCCCTGGCCACCGCCTGCTCCACGCGCTGGAACACCTCCCGGCATTCCGCCTCCGGACCGGCGGAATAATCCTGGCGCGGCGCGACAGCACAGCCGGCGAGCAGCGCTACGCAGAACAGCGTGACTGATAGGGCGTGACTGGTGAAGCGTGACTGGCGAAGCGTGACTGGCGAAGCGCAGTTCATAGGATTTGTCGGATCACGGATCACGGATCACGGTTCACTTTTTCTCCGGCAGTGCCGGCTGCGCGTGCCGCCGTTCGATCTCGTCCACCAGGGCGCGAAAGCTCGTCTCGACGTTGTGCCTGAGCACCAGGGTGCCGATGAGCGGGGGGATGTAGAAATCCGGGACCATGCGCCCCGAGTAACGCAGCAGCACGCGCCCCTGCCCCGCTTCCAGCCTATACGCGCCCCGCATCTCCCGGAAGTTCCCGGCAACCGCGCGCGAAACGATGCGCTCGTAGGGGTGCTCGGTGATGGCGAGCCGCACGTCAATAGGGAAGCTCACGAACAGGAATCGCGCCTCCCCTTTCTGCTCCACCTGGACCTGGTTGCCCTCGCGTGAAATCACGCGGCTCGCCTGCACGTCGGGAATGAACTCGGCAAGCCGGTTGTAGTCGGTCAACACCTGCCAGGTGCGGGCAATGGTGCCGTCGAATTCGGCGCTCGCGTCTACCTGCAGCGCGTCGCCGCTGCGCGTGACGTGGACGGCGACCTCGGCGGCGGGCGCCGCCGCGGCGAATCCCGTCACGCAGGCAAACAGCAGGCGCGATACGGCCGGTGGCATGGTGCATAGCGTATAGGATTTTGCCGGACCAAGGTCCGCCAAAATCCTTATTGCATTGCACAGAGCTGATCTCCTGTCCGACCGGGAGGGGAGAGACCGGGATAACGAGGCTCCTCGACCCCTTCCGGGGTAGAACCACCTTGGGATCGGGGATTAGGAATTTGTCGGATGAGAATCCGGCAAATTCCTCAGGAGACCGCAAGCATGCGGTCGAGGGCGACGCGGGCGAGTTCCGCCTCGTGCTTCGGCACCTTGATCTGGTTGACCACCTTGCCGGCCACCAGGTTCTCCAGCGCCCAGGCGAAGTGCTGGGGGTCGATGCGCGCCATGGTCGAGCACATGCAGACGGTGGGCGCCATGAACTGCACCA
>CAYYZZ010000034.1:0-15940 GCA_964476235.1 uncultured Streptomycetaceae bacterium
CTCGATATCCGCGCCGATGTCGAGCGCATTACCTGCCCCACGCTCGTCATCACCACCACCGGCAGCGGGCTGCGCTCGGTCGACGGCGTCAAGGCCTGGGTGGCACGCGTGAAGCGCGCGCGGCTGCTCGTGCTGGAAGGCGATGCGTGGCACGCCGCCGGCGCCTATCCCGACCGCTGCGCGCAGGCCGCGGCGGAATTCCTGGCGGAGCAACGATGAAACAAATGAAACTGCTGCACGCAGGGCTCGCCGCCGCACTCATTGCGGCCGGCGCTCCCGCAATCGCCCAGGCGCAGCGGGCCGAGTTCCCTGCAAAACCGGTCCGCATGGTCGTCGGCTATCCGCCGGGCGGGCCTACCGACCTGATCGCGCGCGTCGTTGCGCAGAAACTCACCGAATCGTGGAGCCAACAGGTCATCATCGACAATCGGCCGGGGGCGAGCGGCATCATCGGCGCCGAGCTCACGGTCAGGGCCGCGCCCGACGGCTATAACCTGCTGATGGTGCCGGTGACCTATGCCGTGACGCCCAGCCTGCTGCCCAATATGCCTTACGACGCCGAGAAGGACCTCGCGCCGGTCGCACTGGTGGCGTCGGCGCCGTTCATCCTCGTCGTCCACCCGACGTTGCCGGTGAAGACCGTCAAGGACCTGATCGCGCTGGCGCGCAGCCGGCCGGGCCAGATCAATTACGCATCGGCCAGCCCCGGCGGCATGCCGCATCTTGCCGGCGAGCTGTTCAACAGCATGGCCGGCGTGAAGATGGTCCATATCCCTTACAAGGGCGCGGCGCCCGCTACCACCGACCTGGTCGGTGGCCAGGTGTCGCTGATGTTCAACAACATGCTGTCGGCGATGCCCCACGTAAAAAGCGGGCGGCTGCGTGCTGTGGCAGTGACCGGCTTGAAGCGTTCGGGCGCGGTGCCGGACCTGCCGGCGATCGCGGAAACCCTGCCGGGCTACGAAGCAAGTGGCTGGTACGGCGCGCTCGCGCCGGCGGCAACCCCGCGCGAACTGATCGCGAAGATCAACGGCGACATGAACCGCGCCATGCGGCTACCCGACGTCGCGCAGCGTCTCGCCGGCGACGGCGTGGAAGCCGTGGGCGCCACGCCCGAGCAATTCGGCAACTACCTCCGGCAGGAAATCGCCAAGTGGGGCAAAGTGGTCAAGCTCTCCGGCGCGAAAGCAGACTGATTAAATTATGAAAGGAAACACGATGACGATGGATCTCAAGCAGCAATCACCGTACGGCACCTACCTCGAGCACATCAGGAAGGGCGAGCTTGCCTATCAGATCTGCACCGATGACGGCAAGGCCGTCTTCTATCCCCGCATCGCCGCCCCGACGACGGGCAGTCCCAACCTGGAGTGGCGAGTATCGAAAGGCCTCGGCACGGTGTACGCCACGACCGTGGTGTATTCCAAGAACGAGCCTCCCTTCAACGTCGCGCTGATCGACATCGACGAAGGCTTCCGCATGATGAGCCGGGTGGAGGACACCGACCCCATGCAGGTGAAGATCGGCATGCGGGTGAAAGTGAAGATGCACCCGGGTGACGAGAAGCAGCCGCCCTACCCCGTGTTCACGCCGGCGGGAGGTGCGAAATGAGCGGCCTCAAATCCGGCAGCATCGCCGTCGTCGGCGCGGCGGAATCCGACCTCGGGCAAGTCGCCCCCAATACCAGCCCGCTGGATCTCATGGCGCAGGGCACGATGCGCGCGCTGGAAGATTGCGGCCTCAAGCTCTCCGACATCGACGCCGTATTCTGCGCGGCCACCCAGGTGCGCATGGGCCCGATGGCGCTGTGCGAGTACCTGCGTATCAAGCCGAAATACTTCGACGGCACGACAATCGGGGGCTCCTCGTTTATGACCCACGTCGCGCACGCGCAGGCCGCCATCGAGCACGGGCTGTGCGAGGTCGCGCTGATCGCCTACGGCAGCACCCAGCGCTCGGTCTCGCGCGCGGCGGCCTCGCCCCGCGAGTTCTATCCTTACGAGACGCCGTACCGGCCCTTCATGCCGTCCTCGGCCTACGCCATGGCGGCCTCGCGCCACATGTACCAGTACGGCACGACGCGCGAGCATCTCGCGGAAGTCGCAGTGGCGGCGCGCAAATGGGCGCTGCTGAACCCGAAGGCGTGGGAGAAGGAACCCCTCACCCTCTCACAGGTGCTCAACGCGCGCATGGTGAGCTATCCCCTCACGGTGCGCGACTGCTGCCTCGTGCTCGACGGCGGCGGTGCCATCATCCTCACCTCGGCGGCCCGAGCGAAATCGCTCAAGAAGAAGCCGGTCTACGTGCTGGGCGTCGGCGAAGCGCTGTCGCACGCCAATATCTCCAGCATGCCGGACCTCACGGTCAGCGCCGCGGCCGAATCCGGGCCCAAGGCGTTCCAGATGGCGGGGCTGAAGCCGTCCGACGTGAAAATGCTCTCGCTCTACGATGCTTTCACGATCACGCCGATCCTGTTCCTCGAGGACCTCGGCTTCTGCCCCAAGGGCGAAGGCGGGCGCTTCGTCTCGAACGGGGCCATCGCTCCTGGCGGCAAGCTGCCCGTCAACACCAGCGGCGGCGGCCTCTCCTACTGCCATCCCGGGATGTACGGGCTGCTGGTGATGATCGAGGCGATACGCCAGGTGCGCGGCGAATGCGACAAGCGGCAGGTGAAGGATTGCGACGTTGCCCTTGCACACGGGAACGGAGGTGTTCTTTCGAGTCAATGCACTGTACTTTTCGGCGGGCCATCCACGGTATAGGAAAACGCTCAGGAACAGAAAGGCCCGCCGAATGGCGATCAACCACGAAAAGCTGATCCACTGGAACATCCCCGAGGTCGAGCAGCGCCTCACCCAGCGCGACACCATCCTGTACGCGCTCGGCGTGGGACTCGGCGCGGACTCCTGCGACGTCAACCAGTTGCGGTTCGTCTACGAGGACAAGCTGCAGGCACTGCCGACCATGGCGATCATCCTCGGCTATCCCGGGCCGTGGCACGCGCATCCCGACACCGGCATCACGCGCAGCCACGTCGTGCACGGCGAGCAGGGCTTCCGCATCCTGAAGCCGCTGCCGGTGGAAGGCGACGTCACCGGCAAGACGCGGGTGACCGGCGTCGTGGACAAGGGCAAGGACAAGGGCGCCCTGGTGATGACCGAGTGCACGGTGCGCGACAAGACCAGCGGGGACGTCGTCTGCACCCTCACCTCCACCACCTTCTGCCGCGCCGACGGCGGCTTCGGCGGGCCCGATGGGCCGGTCAATACGCCGCACAAGATTCCGGATATGCCGCCGCAACACGTGTGCGACCTCCCCACCCTGCCCCAGGCGGCGCTGATCTACCGCCTCTCCGGCGACACCAACCCGCTGCACGCGGACCCCGCGTACGCGGCCAAGGCGGGATTCAAGATGCCGATCCTGCACGGCCGCTGCACCTTCAGCATCGCGGGTCACGCTATCCTGAAGACGCTGTGCGGCTATGATCCTGCGCGTTTCGTGGCCATGGAGGGGCGCTTCTCCTCGCCGGTCTATCCTGGCGAGACAATCCGCACCGAGATGTGGCGCGACGGCAACGTCGTTTCGTTCCGCTCCACCGTGCCGGCGCGGGGAGTGACGGTGCTCAACAATGGCAGGGCCGAAATAGTTCCGTGAATGGTGAATCGAAATGAACGCCAACACCCGTCAGCTTCCGGGCGGACGCCTGCCTCGGCTACACGATTTACGATTCACGATTTACGATTCACGATCTCACATCGGACCGGGAGAAAATCGAAATGACTGGCATGGTTGAAGGTAAGGTGGCCGTGGTGACGGGCGCGGGGCGCGGCATCGGCGCGGCGATAGCGAAGCTCATGGCGAAGGAAGGCGCCAAGGTTGTGGTGAACGACATCGGCGTCAGCCTCGACGGGGCCGGCGGCGACAAGGCGCCCGCCGATGAGGTCGTGGCAGAAATCAGGAAAGCCGGCGGCGCGGCGGTCACCAACGCCGACAGCGTCGCCGAATTCGCCTCCGCGGCGAAGATCATCCAGTGCGCCGTGGATACCTTCGGCCGCATCGACTGCGTGGTCAACAACGCCGGCATCCTGCGCGACGTGATCTTCCACAAGATGACCGAGGACGACTGGGACTCGGTGGTGAAGGTCATGCTGAAAGGCGCATTCAACATGTGCCGGCACGCCGCCGACCATTACCGCAAGCAGGAGTCCGGCAGCTTCGTGCACATGACCTCGACCTCCGGCCTGATCGGCGCCATGGGCCAGGTCAATTACGGCGCGGCCAAGCTCGGCATCGTCGGGCTGTCGAAGAACATCGCGGTGGACATGCAGCGCTTCAACGTGCGCTCGAACTGCATCGCGCCTGTCGCCTGGACGCGCATGACCGCGTCGATTTCCCCCAAGGACCCCGCGGCCGCCAAGCGCGTCGAGCAGCGCAAGCAGGTCACCCCCGAGCACAACGCCCCGCTCGCCGCGTTCCTGGCGAGCGACGCCGCGAAAGACGTGACCGGGCAGGTATTCTCGACGCGCAAGAACGAGATCTTTCTCATGAGCCAGTCGCGGCCGCTGCGCGGCATCCACCGCGCCGAGGGCTGGACGCCGGAGACCTGCGCCGAGCACATGCTGCCGGCGCTGAAGAGCTGGTTCTATCCCCTCGACCGCACGGCGGACGTGTTTCCGTGGGATTCAATCTAGAAAATTTGAACCGCCAAGACGCCAAGCACGCCAAGGAAACCATGAGCCAAGAATCCATGAACGTCCGGTTCGAAAAAGAAGGCGCAGTCGCCATCCTCACGCTCGACCGGCCGGACCGGCTGAACGCGATGGCCGACCCAATGTGGGACGCGCTCTACGATCACCTGGGCAGGATCGCCGTGGACGACGAGGTCCGCGCCGTGATCCTGACCGGGGCGGGCCGCGCCTTCTGCTCGGGCGGCGACGTCACCGGCATGGCGAAATCCGACATCGTCTCGGGGCGCGCGCGCTCGAAACGCCGCCACCGCACCGTGACCGCGCTCCACACCCTCGAAAAGCCCGTGATCGCCGCCGTGCGCGGGCCGGTCTACGGCATCGGCAACGCGCTGGCGCTGGCCTGCGACCTCATTGTCGCCTCGGACACCACGAAGTTCTCGATGGCGTTCAAGAAGGTTGGCGTGGTGCCCGACGGCGGCGCCATTTTCTTTTTGACGCAGACTCTCGGCATCGCCCGGGCGAAGGACCTGGTCTATACCGCGCGCGTCGTGCCCGCCGACGAGGCGCTCAAGCTGGGCCTCGTGATACGCGTCGTGCCCGACGACAAGCTGGATGCGGAAGCGCGGGCGCTGGCGAAGGAAATGGCGGAATCCGCCACCTACGCGCTGGCGCTCACCAAGAAGATGTTCCAGTCCATGTACGTGCCGACCCTGGAGCAGTTGATGGAGATGGAGACGCTCGCCTCCGGCGTCGTGCGCCTCACCCACGACCATAAGGAAGGGGTGGATGCGTTCAAGGAGAAACGGCCTCCGAAATTTCTCGGCAAGTAATGAATCAACCGCAGATATAGGGGTTAAACATGAAACTGTACTGGTCGCCGCGCTCGCCGTTCGCCCGCAAGGTGATGGTATTCGCGCACGAGGCCGGCCTTGCCGGCCGCATCGAGACGGTACGCACGCTGGTCGCGATGACGAATCCCAATCGTGACTTGATGCGGCTCAACCCGCTCGGCAAGATCCCCACCCTGGTCACAGAAGACGGGACGGTCCTGTTCGACTCCGTTGTCATCTGTGAGTACCTCGACAGCCTGCACGGCGGGGAGAAGCTCTTTCCCCAGGCGCCCGAAAAGCACTTCCAGGCCCTGCGCTGGCACGCCATCGGCCACGGCATGCTCGATGCCCTGGTGCTGTGGCGCAACGAGCGCCTGCGCCCCAAACCCCAGCAATCACCAGAGGTGCTTGCGGGGTTTGAACTGAAGACCAGAACAAGCCTCGAATTCCTGAATAATGAAGCTGCGGCACTTGGCGCAGCTTCATTGGGCATCGGCCACGTTGCCATCGCCGTCGCGCTGGGCTACATCGACTTCCGCTTCCCGGAGCTGGGCTGGCGTGACGGGCATGGCAGGATAGCGGCGTGGTACGAATCCTTCGCGCAACGGCCCTCCATCCACAGTACCATGCCGGTGGACGAGTAAACAACAAGCCCCTACAGGACAAGGCGCTCATGCCAGCAAAAATAATGGTGGTCCGCAGCATCGTCGAGCGCGGGGACGCAGCGATCGAAGTCCTCGCGCAGGGACGCGGGCCCCTCGTCGTGATGATTCCCTCCCTCGGCCGCCCCGCGGAGGATTTCGACGATCTGGCGTGGCGCGTCTCGGATGCCGGTTACTGCGCGCTGCGGCCACAACCGCGGGGCATCGGCAAGAGCAAGGGGCCCATGCACGGCATCACGCTGCACGACTTCTCGCGCGACGTCGCGGCCGTGATCGAGCGCAACGGCGGCGGCCCGGCGGTCGTCGCCGGCCATGCGTTCGGCAATTTCGTCGCGCGCACGACGGCCGCCGATTTCCCGAAGCTGGTGAAGGCGGTGATCCTGCTCGGGGCGACCCACGTATGGCCGGTGCCGCCGCACATCCGCGACTCCATCAACAAGAGCCACGAGATGTCGCTGCCCGAAGAAGAACGGATCCGCGCCCTGAAGCACGCGTTCTTCGCGCCGGAAAACGATCCGCGCGTCTGGCTGGACGGCTGGCGCGAAGACGTCATGCACGCCGAACGCGAAGCAACGGAAGCGACGCCGAGGGAAGAATGGTGGCACGCCGGCAAGTCGCCGATCCTCGACGTGCAGCCCGAGAAGGACGTGATGACGCCACCCGAGACCCGCAACCGCTATCGCGACGAATTCGGCGCGGACCGGGTGACGATGACGGTCATACCGAACGCGGGTCACGCCCTCCTGCCCGAGCAACCGGAAGCCGTGGCCAAGGCCGTGCTGGATTACCTCAAGAGATTGAAATGGTGAAACCGCCGATGAGCGCCGGCCAGACGGATCAACGGAAAATGCCTGATTCATCTGCGGTCAAATCCCGGACCGATTTATCGCGCTTCCTGAATCCGCGCGGGGTTGCGGTCGTCGGCGTGTCGAACGATGCCACTCGCATCGGCGGCCAGGCGCTGCGGCTGCTGACCGATTTCGGTTATACCGGCAAGATCTACCCGGTCAATCCCAAGTACACGGACGTGAAGGGACTGACCTGCTATCCCGACCTCGCTTCCGTCCCGCAGCCCTGCGACGTGGCGCTGATCGCGCTCGCTGCGCACCACGTGCCCGGCGCCATCGAGCAGGCCGGCCACGCCGGCATCCCGTTCGCGCTCGTGCTCTCCAGCGGGTTCAGCGAAGTGGGCGGTGAAGGCAAGACGCTGCAGGAGAAGCTTGTCGCCGCGGCGCGCAAGGCCAATGTGCGCGTGGTCGGCCCCAACTGCCTCGGCATCCTGAACCTGAAGGACAACGCGCGCATCGGTTTCGGCGGCACGTCGCAGCTGACGACGCTGAAGCCCGGTCCCATGGCGATGGTCACCCAGAGCGGCGGCTTCGGTTTCGGGGTCGTCTCCGCCGCCGCCTACTACGGCGTCGGCTGCAATTACGCCATCTCGACCGGCAACGAAGCCGATCTCACGCTGCTCGACTGGGTCGCCGACCTGGTCGAGCGCCCCGAGGTCGGGATCGTCGTCGCGTTCATGGAGGGGGTCGACGACGGCCGCCGCCTGATCGAGATCGGCGAGCGGGCGCTCGAGCTCGGCAAGCCGATACTCGCATGGAAGGTCGGCAACACCGACGCCGGCAGCCAGGCGGCGACCTCGCACTCGGCGCGCATGACCGCCGGCTACGAGCTCTACCGCACCGCGTTCAAGCGCGGCGGATTCGTCGAGATCCGCGACGTGGACGACCTGATCGACATCTCCAAGGCCTTCCTCATCCGAAAGCTGCCCGCCGGCAACCGCGTGGGGGTCCTCACGCTCTCGGGCGGGGCCGGCGTGCTGCTCGCGGACCGCTGCGTCGAGCACGGGCTCGAGCTTCCCGCCCTGACCGACGCCACCCGCGAGAAACTGGGCAAGACCCTGGTCTCGTTCGCGTCGTTCAACAATCCGATCGACGCCACCGCTCACGGCTACAACGACAATTTCGCCTCCTACGGCGAGGCCGTCCGCCTGGTGCTGGCCGATCCCAATATCGACCAGGTCGTTGCGCGCGTGCCGCGCGGCAAGTCGGCGCGCCCATGGTCGGAAAATCTCCTCAAGATGCTGCACGGCAACGACAAGCCGCTCGTCCTGAACTGGCCGACCTCGCCGGACGACAACGGCGACGTGCTGACCTGGCTCGAGGAAAACGGCGTGCCCTGCATCCTCGGCGCCGGGCGCGCGGTGCACGCGCTGGCCGCGCTCACCGATTTTTCCCGCAAGCAGCGCGATTTCCGGAAGAACGGCAGGCGCCCGCTCAAGCGCGCGATCGCGCGGCAAGCCCTGGAACTGCCGTCCGGCGCCGGGACGCTCGGCGAGCACCGCTCGAAGCAGATGCTCGAGCGCTACGGCGTGCCGGCCGTGAAAGAAGCCCTGCTCCAGCCTGCCGAAATCGAAGCCCTGAAAACTTGCCCTCTCGCCTTCCCCGTCGCGGTCAAGATCGAGTCGCCCGACGTGCCGCACAAGACCGAGGCGGGCGCGGTCAGGCTCAACATCCAGGACCTCGCGGGTCTCAAGCAGGCGGCGCGGGACGTGACCGCCGCGGTGAAGCAGCACAAGCCGGACGCGCGCATCGAAGGCGTCCTGATCCAGGAGATGGCCTCGGGCCTCGAAGTCATCGTCGGCGCGGTGAACGACCCCTACTTCGGTCCGACCGTCGCCTTCGGGCTGGGCGGCATCTTCACCGAGCTGCTGAAGGACGTGACGCACCGCTTCGCGCCGTTCGATGCCGAGACCGCGCGAGAGATGATCAACGAGGTCAAGAGCGCGGCGCTGCTGAACGGCTACCGCGGGCGCCCGCCGCTCGACGTTGCCGCCCTCGCCGATGCGCTGGCGCGCGTGTCACTGCTCATCGCCGACCACGCCGACCGCATCGCCGAGATCGATGTGAATCCCCTTTTTGTGCGGGAAAAAGGCGTCGTCGCCGCCGACGCGTTGATCGTGTTGAAAGACAGCAAGTCCTGAACCCCATATCTTTGTTGAGCGCAGACGCTCTGGAAGAATTCCATGCATAGGCTTCGTTATTGGATACTGGCGATCGTGCTTTCCACCTCGTCCGCGCTTGCTCAGACCTACCCGAACAGGCCCGTCCGGCTGATCGTGCCGTTCGCCGCCGGCGGCAGCACCGACATCATCGCCCGCACCGTGGGCCAGAAATTGAACGAGATGTGGAACCAGCCGGTACTGGTGGACAACCGTCCCGGCGGCAACACGGTGATCGGCACCGAGGCTGTCGCCCGGGCCGCGCCCGACGGCTACACGCTGCTGGTCACGCCCGCGCCCTTCACCATCGTGCCCAGCCTGATCGCCAAGCTGCCTTACGATCCGGGGAAGGACTTCGAGCCGATCACGTTGATCAACACCACGCCGCTCGTGGTCGTGGTCCACCCGGGCGTGCCGGCGAAATCGATCAAGGAACTGATCGCGCTCGCCAAGGCAAAGCCCGGCGCGCTCAACTTCGGCTCTTCAGGCAGCGGCGGCTCGAACCACCTCGCGGGCGAGCTGTTCAACGCCATGGCCGGCGTGAAGATGGTGCACATTCCCTACAAGGGCAACGCGCCGGCGCTGACCGATCTCGTCGGCGGCCACGTCGACGTCATTTTCAATGGACTCACCTCCGCCATGCCGCTCATCAAGAGCGAGAAGCTGCGCGCGCTTGCCGTGACCAGCATCAACCGCGCCGGCGCGCTGCCCGACATGCCCACGCTCGACGAGCTGGGGCTCAAGGGCTTCCAGGCGGTGGCATGGAACGGCCTCACGGCACCGGCGCGCACGCCGAAGGACGTTGTCGCCAGGATCAATGCGGACGTGTTGAAGGTGGTCCGCTCGCCCGAGCTGGTGGAGCGCCTCAAGGCCGAAGGCTCCGACCCGGTCGGCAATTCACCCGACCAGTACGCCGCCTTCCTGCGCGACGAGATCGCCAAGTGGAGCAAGGTCATCAAGTTCGCCGGCGTCAAGGGGCTGCAGTAGTTACGTTGCAGATGAAGCGTCGCAGATAAGGCGTCTCAGATGAGGCGTCCCAGATAAGGCGCTCCTACAGGACGCCGTGCCTGAGATGTTTTACCTGAGACGTATTACCCTAGACGTTTCACCTGAGACGATTTACCTGAGACGCAGTATCTGAGACGCGATATCTGAGACGCAACCTAACGGACTTGAAATGAGCATCCAGGTCACCCAAGCCAACGGCATCGCCACCGTCACCCTCAACCGCCCGGACAAGCTGAACGCGCTGTCCGAGGAGATGTACCACGGCATCGCGGACCATTGCGCAGCGCTCGACCAGGACGACGGGGTGCGCGCCATCATCCTGACCGGCGCCGGGCGCGCCTTCTGCGCCGGCGGCGACGTGGGCTCGATGGGCGGCTACGACGTCGTCACCGGCCGCAAGCGCTCGCAGAAGCACAGGCGCACGGTAGTCAACCTCTACAACGTCGAGAAGCCGGTCATCGCCGCCGTGCGCGGCCCCGCGGCCGGCATCGGCTTCAGCCTCGCCCTCGCCTGCGACCTCGTCATCGCAACCGAGTCCGCCTACTTTCTCGCCGCGTTCAAGAAAGTCGGCATCCCGCCGGACGGCGGCGCGGTGTTCTTCCTCACCCAGCACCTCGGCATCGCCCGGGCGAAGGAAATCGCCTATACCGCCCGCAAAGTGCCGGCGCAGGAGGCGAAGGAGATGGGCCTGGTGATGAAAGTCGTGCCGGACGACAAGCTCGAAGCCGAGGCGCAGGCGCTCGCGCAGGAACTGGCGTCCTCCGCCACCTACGCGCTGAGGCTGGCGAAGCGGATGTTCCACTCCATGTACGTGCCCACACTGGAGATGCTGCTCGAGATGGAGAACCTGGCCGTGTGCGGCGCGCGCCTCACGCACGACCACAAGGAAGGCGTGGCCGCCTTCAAGGAAAAGCGGGCGGCGAGGTTTCTCGGGAAGTGATGGTAACCGGCAAAAAGAGAAAACCATGAATATCAGGCTGATCATCATCGCGGTGGCCGCCGCCGTAACCGCCGTTGCAAGCATCCAGGTCGTTGCGCAGCAGTATCCCAGCCGGCCGATCCGGCTCGTCATTCCTTTCGTCCCCGGGGGAAGCAACGACATCGTGGGACGGGTCATCGCCGCTCAGTTGAGCGAACGGCTCGGCAAGCCGGTCGTGGTCGACAACCGCGGCGGCGCGGGCGGCACCATCGGCACCGAGATGGTGGTCCGGTCGCAGCCGGACGGTCATACCCTGCTCGTCATCTCCGTCGCCCACCCGATCAACCCCGCGCTTTACAAGCTGCCCTACGACCCGATCAAGTCGATCGCGCCGGTAGTGTTGATCGGATCCGGACCGAATGGGCTGACCGTCACCCCAGGGCTTCCTGCCAATTCGATCAAGGAGCTGGTTGCGCTCGCCAAAGCCAAGCCGGGCCAGTTGAATTACGCTTCCCCGGGTGTCGGCACCCTGGGCCACCTGAGCTGCGAGTTGTTCCGGGTCATGACCGGCATCCAGATCGTTCACGTGCCGTTCAAGGGGGGCGGGCTGGCGGTGCTCGATGTCATGTCGGGACACACGCAGATCAACATCGGCACGCTGGTCCAGGGCCTGCCCCTGATCCGCACGGGGAAACTGAAAATACTGGGCGTCGGCAGCCTGAAACGCAGCCCGGCACTGCCGGAAGTGCCGACGATTTCCGAATCCGGAGTGCCGGGTTATGAAGCGGCTAACTGGTGGGGCATCGTCGGTCCCGCTGGCCTGCCGCCCGCCATCATCAAGCGGCTGCACGCGGAGACCGCGGCCATCCTCAAGGCGCCGGAGACCCGGAAATGGTTCGCGTCGGAAGGCGCGGAAGTCGCGGACATGACGACCGAGCAATTTGCAAAATACATCGTGACGGAGTCGGTAAAATGGAGCCGGGTGGCGAAGGCAGCCGGTCTCCGTCCGGAATAAACAGGTTTTCAGTTTGCAGTGGGCAGTTTGCAGCAACTGCCAACTGATAACAGCCAACTTCGGGTCCAGTCACTGGTCACCGATCACGCATTTCTCGCGTCGTGCTGGGCACGACACGGCGAATGTCGCGGGCCATCTTTACCGCGGTTTCCACCCCGCGGTAATAGCCCTGGATGTAGGACAGCTCCTGGTAGCCCATCATGCGGTAGAAGGCGCGCGCGGCATAATTGTTGGAACGCAACTCGAGGCTCACGGTGGTGATGCCGGCGGTCAAGGCCGCCTCCTCCTGCCACGCCATCAGCTGCGCGCCGATGCCGCGGCGCTGGTGGGTCGGCTTGACCGCGAGCAGGGAGAGGTGCGCCGAGGTGTCGCCGTATTCCATTATCGCGAACCCGACGACGTTGTGCTTGACGTCGGCCACCAGCACGTTCGTGCTGCGCGCCGCGATCGCCTTCGCCGCCCGCTCCGGCGGCCAGGTCCAGCCGCGCAACCCGACCTCGATCAGGTAGCGCGACATCACCGCGATCTCGTAGGCGTCCGCGGGATTAGCGAGCCGGTAAACCGGGGCTGGCATTTGCAAACTATACCTAATTTTAAACGGTGATGGGTGATGAGGCCCGTTACAACCCGCTTCCCGAGGCGTGATGAGGCCCGTTACAACCTGCTTCCCGAGGCGTGATGAGTAACGCAACCCCACCGGATTGCAATCAGAGGGTTGTAACGGGCTGGGTAACGCAACCCCTCCGGATTGCAATCGGAGGGTTGTAACGGGCTGGGTGGTGGGTGGTTGAGACCAGATAGTGGAAAACCAAAGGCGGCGCCTCGCGCCGCCTTTCCCGTCAGTCGTCAGTCGTCCGCCGTCTGCCGGTCACGCTTTTCCCGTCTTGGGGACAAAACGGAGGGCCACCCCGTTGTTGCACCAGCGCTGGCCGGTGGGCTTGGGGCCGTCGTCGAACACGTGGCCGTGATGCCCGCCGCAGCGCTTGCAATGGTACTCGGTGCGCGGCAGGAACAACCCGTAATCCTTCTTGGTGTCGAACACGCCGGGGATGGTCGTGAAGAAGCTCGGCCAGCCGGTGCCGCTCTCGTACTTCATCGCGGAGGTGTAGACCGGCAGGTCGCAGCCGGCGCAGACGAACACGCCCTCGCGCTTCTCGTTGTTGAGCGGGCTGGTTCCCGCCCGCTCGGTGCCCTCTTCGCGCAGCACCGTGTAGGCCGCCGGCGACAGGCGCTTCTTCCATTCGGAATTCGGCAGCTTGAGCGGCTCGGTCGGCAGCGGCGCCTTGAAGCCCTCGGCGAGCAGGGTCTTCCAGCTCTTCTGCAGCTCCTCGATGCCCTTCATGTCCTTCACCGCCGGCTGGGCGGCCGCATCACGCCCGGTCAGAGCGTTCCACAGTCCCGCCGCCAGCATGCCCTGCAACCATCCTCTGCGCGTCATATCGTCTCCTTGGGTCATCCCGTCCGACCGGGATGACCTCATATACGAACGTTCAGCCCTTGCGGATGAGGTTTTTGCTCCCGTTTTCGTACGGGCGGTTTTGCATAATGATTCGTGACTGCAAAGACCTGGTCAATATCGCCGGCCGCACCCGTTCGCGCGCGCTCCAACCGCATCGTTCGATATCCGTCACGAATCATTCCGCCTTGATGCCGGCTTGCTTGACGACCTTGCCCCACTTCGCCATCTCGGAGAGGATCCACTTCCGGAACTCGTCGGGCGTCCTGCTGACCGCCTCGCCGCCCTCGCTCAAGAACCACTTCTGCGTTTCGGGGGTCGCGAGGATGGCCGCGACCTCGGTGTTGATCTTCTTGACGACGGCCGGCGGCGTCGCGGCGGGCGCGACGATGCCCCACCAGTTGTTGGCCTCGTAGCCGGGCACGCCGGCCTCGGCGACGGTGGGCACGTCCGGCAGCGCGGGGCTGCGCCTGGCGCCGCCGGTGCCGAGCGCCTTCAGCTTGCCGGAGCGGATATGCGGCAAGGTCTGCAGCAGGGAGCCGATGGAGATCTGCGCCTGGCCCGCTATCACGGCCAGCATCGCCGGCCCGCCTCCCTTGTACGGGATGTGGACGATATTGACGCCCGACATGATGCGGAACATCTCGCTGCTCATGTGCTGGAAGCTGCCGATCCCGGCCGTGGCGTAATTCAACTGCCCGGGCTTGGCCTTCGCGAGCGCGACCAGCTCCTTCACCGAATTGGCGGGAACGCTCGGATGGACCACCAGCGAATTCGGGCCCGTGCCCAGCTGGGCGACCGGCGCGATCGCCTTGACCGGGTCGTAGGGGAGCTTGTAGAGCGAGGGATTGTAGGCGTAGGCGACGGAGATGATCAGCAGCGTGTATCCGTCGGGCTGGGCGTGGACAGCGGTCTCGGTGCCGATCAGGCCGCCCGCGCCGCCGCGATTGTCGATCACCACCGGCTTGCCGAGACGCTCGCCCAGCTGCTGGCCGATCACGCGCCCGACGATGTCGTTGCTGCCCCCCGGCGGGAACGGAACGATCAGCCGCACCGGCCGGGCGGGATAGCTGTCGGCCGCTGCAGCCGCGCCCGACAACGCGAGCAAAGCCAGCGCCGAAGCAGCCAGTTTAGGGGCGGAAATTCCCATCAATCCTCCTCGTTTTACAGGGCCGATTCTAACAGACGCGACGCGGCACCCGTCCGCACTAAAATACCTCGAACAGTCCACTCACTACTCACCACTCACGATTCACGTTCTGATCAATGAGTCCCGCGCTCTGGATCACCTTCTGGCTCGTCATGTTCGCCGGCACGCATTGGGTGCTGTCCTCCCTCGCGGTGCGCGGACGCCTCGTCCCGGTAATGGGCAGCAAGGGCTTTCTCGGCTTATATTCTCTCGTCGCCTTCGCGACCTTCATTCCCCTGGTATCGGTCTATTTCGACAACCGGCACGCCGGCGGACTGCTCTGGAACCTCGCTGCCGTGCCGGGCGTGCGTCCTTTCGCGATGTTGCTTGCCGTAACCGGCATTGCCCTGATCGTGGCGGGGGTGCTGCAGCCGAGTCCAGCGCTGGCCGGCATCACGAAAGCAGCGGGGTCGCGCGGACTGACCCGAATCGTGCGCCACCCGCTGTTCCTGGGCATTGCGCTGTGGTCGGCTTCCCACCTGCTGCTGAACGGGTTCGTGACCGACGTGCTGTTCTTCGGCGGCCTGCTCGTCTTCAGCCTGGCCGGCGCCGCGCACCAGGACGCGCGCAAGCGCATCACCGACCGCGAGCGGCTCGGGCCGTTCTTCGCCGAGACCTCGTTCTGGCCGTTCGCCGCGATCCTCGCCGGCCGCAACCGGATTGTCTGGGGCGAATTACCGTGGTTTGCTCTGGCGATCGGGGCAGCGGTGGCTGCCGGAATTTACGCGCTGCATCCGTGGTTTTTACGTTAGGTCGAATCACGACTCACGAATCACGACTCACGCTTTACTGAGAAAAATGCCCAACGGCCACGGCGGCTACGTCCGCTTCTTCTCCGTCGTCGTACTGCTGTTTTTCGCGGCGGGACTGCTCGCTTATATCAAGAACGGAGGGGCCGAGTGGGCTGTCTACGCCGGCTACGGGCTCGCCGTATTGATCGGCGAGCGGTTTGCGCATAACCTGCACCGGTGGGGCGCGGAGGAATACGGCGGCGCCTACGCCAGCGATGAAGAAAATGCTGCCGCCCAAAAAACCTACATCGTCGGCGCCATCATCTACGTGCTGGGCGCCGTCGTAGCCTGGCACTTCCTCACGATTTGATACTGCGTGACCCGTGACCGGTGACTGGGACTGGTGACCGGTTTGCCTTTTACCTTTTCCCTTTT
>CAYYZZ010000035.1:0-15864 GCA_964476235.1 uncultured Streptomycetaceae bacterium
CGGTGGAAGACGCCGAGATCATGAAGAAGCTCGATCCCGCGAAGAACGAGGTGATCGAGCTCACCGACGCCGAGCGCGCCGCGTTCATGAAAGCCGTCGAACCGGTGCTGACGAAGTACCGGAAGGAACTGGGCCCGAAGCTCTTTGCCTACCTGGGTGCGTGACCCGTTATCTCGCCACCCGTCACTTCGTCATTGCATCACTGCGTCACCGACGTTCGATCTTCGCGATCCGCGTGATCTCGGCGTAACGCTTCAAGTCGGCGCGGAAGAGCTTGCCCCACTCGGCAGGGGTATGGCCTTGCGGCTCATAACCGCCATTGAGGAAGTGGTCGCGCACGTGAGGCGCCTTCAACGCATTGCTGATCGCCTCCTGCACCTTCTTCACGATCGCGGGTGGGGTCTTCGCCGGCGCGAACACGCCGTGCCAGCCGGCATCGGCAAAGAAACCCGGTATCGCGGCCTCCGCAATGGTCGGCACATCGGGCAGTGACGCCAATCGCTTGTTGCCGGTGAAACCCAGTCCCCTCAGCCGCCCCGCTTTGACGTGCGGGATGCCAACCGCCGGCGCCGGATAATGAATCTGGACTTCGCCGCCGATGGCGGCCGTCACTGCCGGCCCGCCGCCTTTGTAAGGAACATGCAGCATGTCAACGCCAGCCTTCTCGCCAAAAAGCGCGCCCGCCAGATGCTGGCCGTTGCCGATCCCCGCCGTGCTGTAACGAATCTCCCCCGGCTGTTTCTTGGCCAGGGCGATCAGGTCCTTGACCGTCTTTGCCGGAAATTTGAGATTAGCCACCATCAGGTAACCCGTGCCAAGTGCAACGTCCGTGACCGGCGCGAAGTCCTTCGTAACATCGAAAGGCATCTTGATGACGATGGCCGGGTTCACTGCGAAGGCGAATGAAGTGTTGAGCAGGGTGTAGCCGTCGGGCGTGGCGTTGGCAACGATGTCCGCGCCGAGGATGCCGTTCGCCCCGCCCCGGTTATCGATGACTATCGTCTGTCCCAGTTCCTTCTCGACCTGCTGATAGAGCACTCTCGCGAACACGTCCACGTTACCGCCCGGCGGGAACGGCACGACGATGCGGACCGGCCGGGTGGGGTAGGTCTGCCCGCAGACGGCCCCTGCGGCAGCGATAGAAGCCAGAGCAACCAGTGCCGAAGCGATGTGACGACGCATGATGTCTCCTCCGCGGAATAGAGTTATTGTTCAGCGCCTGCTACGCGATGGTAACGGATTCGGCCAAGCCTGCAAACCCCACGCATTACCGTTACGATAGCGCAGGCATCCGCACAGGCCTCCAGCAACGCAGTCCGGCCAGATCACAGGAGAGAACCCGAATGAAAGGCGTCACCCGAACTTTGTCGCGCTACATCTCATCATCGCAATTCGACGGGCTGCCCCCGGCGGTCAGGCACGAGGGCGTGCGTGCCTTCGTCAACTGGGTCGGCTGCGCAGCCGGGGGATCGCGGGATGACGGCGTTCAGCGCGCGCTGGAAACTCTCCTGGAATTCAACGGCGGGGAGACAGCAACCGTGGTGGGCCGCCGCGAAAAGCTGGACGCATTGAATGCGGCCTTCATCAACTCGATGAGCTCCGCCGCTCTGTCGTTCAACGACACCCATTTCACCACCGTGGCCCATCCCACCAGCCCCGTTGCCGCCGCGCTGCTGGGGCTGGCGCAGCGCCGGCCGATCACCGGAAAGGATTTCGTGCACGCGCTCGTACTGGGTGTCGAAATTCAGTGCCGCGTCGGCAACGTCCTGTGCGTGGCGCCGGCCGAATGCGGAGTCGGCTTGTCGATGCAGGGCCTGGTGGGCGGCATCGGCGCGGCGGTCGCCGCCGGCAAGATCCTGGGGCTGGACGAGTCCGGCATGGCAACGGCTATCGGCATAGCCGCCAACCAGGCAGGCGGGCTGAGGGAAGCCCATGCCACGATGAGCAGCAGCTTTATCCCGGGACATGCCGCGCGCTGCGGCTTGCTGGCGGCCATGCTTGCTGCGCGCGGCTTTACGTGCTCGGACACGATGATCGAAGGCGTGAAGGGCTTCGCTGTGTCCTACGGATCGCGCCCGAACCTGGATGCCGCCGTGGACAAGCTCGGGGAATCATTCGAGATCCTGACGCTCGCCTACAAGCCCTATCCGAGCGGATTCGTGATTCACCCCATCATCGACGCGTGCCTCGACGCCGCGGGGAAGGACACATTCGATGCCGCGCAAATCGAGCGGGTCGAGTTGACCGTCAATCCGCTCGCCATACAGCTTTGCAACCGGCCCGACCCCAGGGACCGCGGCCAGGCGCTCGTCAGCTTCCAGCACTGGGCCGCGGCATCGCTGATTTATAAAGCCGCCGGAATCGCGCAAGTGACCGAGGCCGTCGTGCACGATCCTGCCGTAAGCGCACTGCGCCGCAAGATAGTCGCGACCGCCGATGCCGGGCTCGGGCGGGAGGCGACGGCCGCGCGCATCGTTCTAAAAGACGGCAAGAAGGTGGAAGCCAGCGTCGCCCATTGCCGCGGGAGCATCGGCCGGCCAATGACCGACGCGGACATCACCGAGAAGACCCGGGGCCAGTTGCAGATCGCGTTTCCGGCGGGGGCGGCTGGGAAAATTCTTGCCGAATGCTGGCGTATCGGGGAATACCCGCGGGTCGATGCATTGTGCGGGCAGCTTGCAGGGACTGGATAGATACTCTTTTCAGCGGGGAGAGGGATTGTGCCCGGCTCGCGCTGCATCCGCGATCCGTGCACCGCCAAAACAAAAGCCCCCAGAAGGGGCATTTGTTTTTGGCGGAGAGAGAGGGATTCGAACCCTCGATACGGGTTTAAGCCCGTATAACGCCTTAGCAGGGCGCCGCCTTCAGCCACTCGGCCATCTCTCCGTTTAAAAAATGGGGCAGTGCTGCTTTCGTGCTTGCCCAGCGCCATATTACCCCGCCCGCATATCTTCTGGGAACGCTACCACGCCCCATTTTTTGACTGAAATTACTGAAATATTCCTCCATTTAAGAAATGGGAGCGGAGTCAGCTCCCATTTCTTGACCACTCAGCCATCTTACCGCGATTGGCTATTGGCCGTTTGCTATTAGCCAATCGCCAAGAGCTAACAGCCGCTTCACGCCGGTTGGTCAAGCCCGAACGCCTTGTGCAGCGCGCGCACCGCGAGTTCCATCTGCTTCTCGTTGATCACGATCGAGATCTTGATCTCCGAGGTCGAGATCATCTCGATGTTGATCCCTTCTTCCGCGAGCGTGCGGAAAGCGGTGCTGGCGATGCCCGCGTGCGAGCGCATGCCGACGCCGACCACCGAGACCTTGGCGATATTGTCGCCGCTCTCGACGCCACGCGCCTTGATATGCTTGACCACCGGCTCGAGAATCTTCAACGTCTTCTGGAAATCGTGGCGGTGCACGGTGAACGAGAAGTCCGTCATGCCGTCGTGGCTGACGTTCTGCACGATCATGTCCACGTCGATGTTGGCGTCCCCCACCGGCCCCAGGATCTGGTAGGCGATGCCCGGACGATCGGGCACGCCGAGGATGGTGATCTTCGCCTCGTCGCGGTTGAACGCGATGCCTGAAATGCTTACCTGTTCCATTTTCTGGTCTTCCTCGAAAGTGATCAGCGTGCCCTCGCCCTCCTCCTCGAAACTGGAGAGCACCCGCAGCTTGACCCGGTACTTGCCCGCGAACTCGACCGAGCGGATCTGCAATACCTTGGAGCCCAAGCTCGCCATCTCGAGCATTTCCTCGAAAGTGACGCTCTTCAGCCGCCGCGCTTCCGGCACGATGCGCGGGTCCGTGGTATAGACCCCATCCACGTCGGTATAAATCTGGCATTCGTCGGCCTTGAGCGCCGCGGCGAGCGCGACCCCGGTCGTGTCCGACCCGCCGCGCCCGAGGGTGGTGATATTGCCCCTCTCGTCCACGCCCTGGAAGCCGGCGACGACCACGACGCGGCCTTCGGCAAGGTCTTGCCGGATCAGCGCCTCGTCTATGCTGACGATGCGCGCCTTGGTGTAGGCGCTATCGGTCAGGATTTTCACCTGGCCGCCAGTGTAGCTGCGCGCCTTGAGGCCCATCTCCATCAACGCCATCGACAGTAGCGCGATCGTCACCTGCTCGCCGGTGGATACCATCACGTCGAGCTCGCGCGGGTCGGGGTGCGGCTGGATTTCGTGGGCGAGCGCGATCAGGCGGCTGGTCTCCCCCGCCATCGCGGAGACGACCACCACCAGCTGGTGCCCCTTCGCCTTCCAGCGGGCGACGCGCCGGGCGACGTTCTTGATGCGCTCGAGCGAGCCCACCGAGGTGCCGCCGTATTTCTGGACGATCAAGGCCATGGCCGTAGCAGCCTGTCGGACTTGGTGACTCGACAGGCTGCTGAACGCAAAACCGCCTCAAAAACCAGACTGGATTCCGCTAATACCATCCCGGTTAACCTCCATGGAGCAACGACACGAACGAACGATAGCAGTGCATCAGGATTTATCGGCCCCGTTTTGTCAGGCGGTTTTGCCTAAGGAGTTTGCCGGGCCCGACGCCGGCGAACTCCTAGATTGAAAAAACCGCGTATTTTAGTTGATTTTTCGGGAGAAAACGAGACCGCGCCCCGGACGCTGCGGCGCATCAGCCATGCCTGCGGCATAACCGGCGGCTGCGGCGGCCCTAGCGTGAACCTATTCGGTTCCCGGTGGTCCATTGGCGTATCAACCAGGACAAACCGACATGAGACCCTTCGAACGCATTACGAACCCACGTGAAATCCGGCGCCGCCTGCGCCTCAACCAGCAGGAGTTCTGGTCGCGCGTTGGCGTGACCCAGAGCGGCGGCTCGCGCTACGAGAGCGGTCGCGGCATGCCCAAGCCGGTGCGAGAGCTGCTGCGGCTCGTGCACATCGAGGGCATTGAGCTGAACCAGGCCACCGGCGGTGATTTCGAGGTCGTCACCTACCTCAAGCAGACCAATCCCCGCCTCTACAACACCCTGAGGAAGGCGGCTTCCAGGAGCAACGGCAGAAAAAAAGCCTAGCGAACAAGTACTAGGCTGCTACTGGCGGAAGGGGTGGGATTCGAACCCACGATGTCCTTGCGGACATGCCGGTTTTCAAGACCGGTGCATTCAACCGCTCTGCCACCCTTCCCTGAAACACTCGCGCAACGAACGCGGGTTATATTACACGCGTTATCAAGTGGTTGAAAAATCGGTAGTCGCGCCTAACCCATTGAAACTTTTAGGTCCTTCCGGTAGTCTTACGCCTCAGAAGAGTTCACCTTGAGGAGAAAGCATGCAACCTGAACTGCAACCGAACCCGGCCGTATACCAGGCTGGCACCGGCGGAATCGCGCTTGAACAGCAGCGCGTGCTGCGCAACACCTACCTGCTGCTGGCGCTCACCATGGTGCCCACGGTGGTCGGCGCCTTCATCGGCATCAGCACCGGCGGCATTATCATGCAGCACCCGTTCATCAGCTTCTTCGTGATGCTGGGCGCGGTGATAGGCCTGCAATTTGCCATCGCCGCCAACCGCAACAGCGCGCTCGGCGTCGTGCTGCTGCTGGTCATGACATTCCTGCTCGGCTGGTTCCTCGGACCGCTGCTTGCCATCGCACTGACGCTGAAGAACGGCCCGCAACTGATCGGCATGGCGGCTGTCGGCACCGGCGTGATCTTCTTCGTCATGGCCGCCATTGCCACCACGACCAAGCGGGACTACAGCTTCATGGGCAAGTTCCTGTTCGTCGGCATGATCGTCGCGCTGCTCGCGATTGTCGCCAACATGTTCCTGCAGATCCCGGCGCTGGCGCTGACGATCTCCGCGGTCGTGGTGGTGGTCTTCTCGCTGTTCCTGCTGCACGACGTGAGCCGCATCGTCAACGGCGGCGAGACCAACTACATCATGGCGACGACCGGCGTCTACCTGAGCCTGTTCAACATCTTCGCCAACCTGCTGCAGATCATCATGGCGCTTGCCGGCGAGAAGGATTAAGAATAGCCGTCAAGGAAAAACGGCCGGGACTGCCCCGGCCGTTTTTTATTTGTCCATCCACAAATGACTCATCACCTGTCTGCCTCCACCTTCTGTTTGATCCTGTACTCTGCGTTAAAAATTAGCCGCCAGTTTGGCGGCTAATTTTTTTCGAAGACGGCAATGGACTCGACGTGCGCCGTGTGCGGGAACATGTTGACCACCCCCGCCGCGGAGAGCCGGTAGCCGCGCGCCTGCGTGAGCACGGTGGCATCCCGTGCCAGCGTTCCCGGGTTGCACGATACGTAAACCAGGCGCCGCGGCCCGTCGTCCGGCAGCGCTTTCACCAGGTCGACCGCGCCGTCGCGCGGCGGGTCGAGCAGCATGCGGTCGAACCGTCCCAATCCGGCCAGCGGGTCCCCGGCAAGCCGGTAGAGGTCCCTCTCGACGAAGGACGCGGAGCCCGACAGGCCGTTTGCTTCCGCGTTCCGGGCCGCGCGCCGAACCAGCTCCGCACTGCCCTCGACGCCCACCACGGTGGCGCCGCTGCGCGCGATGGCCAGCGCAAAGTTCCCCACCCCGCAAAAGAGGTCGGCCACGCGCTCGCCGGGCTGGGGGTCGAGCAGCGCAAGCGCCCGGCGCACCAGCACGCCATTCACGGCAGGGTTCACCTGGGTGAACTCGGTGGGCGCAAAGTGAATCCGGAGATCGAATTCGGGCAGGGCGTAATAAAGATCGGTCTCATCCGCCGCCGACAGCGGAGTTGCCGTCTCAGGGCCGCCCGGCTGCAGGTAAAACCTGACGCCGTGCCGGTCCGCAAACCCGCGCAGCAACTCGACGTCAGGCGGTAGCAGCGGCTCCAGCACGCGCAGCACCAGCACGTCCGCCTCCGCCCCCAGCGCCACCTCGATCTGCGGCAGGCGGCTGCTGATCGAGAGAGCACTGACGAGATCGCGCAGCGGTCGGATCAGCGCGGATATTCTCGGCGGCAGGACCTCGCAGCTATCCATGTCCGCAACGTAGCTGCTCCTCTTCTCGTGGAAGCCGACCAGCGCCCCGCCTTTCTTCGGCACGTATCGTACGGCGAACCGCGAGCGATGGCGGTAGCCCCATGCGGGGCCGTGGATGGCCGGCAGGATTTGCTCCGGCCGCACCCGGCCGATGTGCCACAGGCTGTCTTCCAGCACGCGCTGCTTGACCGCAACCTGCGCGCGCGCATCGAAGTGCTGCAGGCTGCAGCCCCCGCACACGCCGAAATGGGGACAGCGCGGCGCAACGCGCGATGCGCTTTCCTTGAGCACCGAGCCCAGGGTCGCCAGCTCATAGCTCGGTTTCTTGCGGTAGACCGAATAAGTGACGGTCTCGCCCGGCAGCGCGCCTTCGATGAAGACAGCCTTGCCGTCACGGTGCGCGACGCCGCGACCTTCCTGGTCCAACGACTCGATCAGCAACGATTCGATCGGTAAGCCCATCTTGGAGATATCCCGGTGGCGATCGAATCGTTAACGAAGGACCGGAATCGTACTGTCCAAGTACGAAACCATTCCCGCATTGCTGAAGAGAATCAACATGATGACCGCTGCGGCGGAGTCTAAGTGCGCCGCGATGACGGTAGCGCGATTCTAGCGCAACGGCGTCAACCTACAAAGCTGAACCGCGAAGACCGCAGACAGAAGGAAAACAATAATTGAACCGCCAAGCACGCCAAGAGAAGCACAGAAAATATAGAAACAATAAAACCTTAACGTTCGCGTTGAGCGGCGCGCGGCCGCATGGCCGTGCGTCCGCTCTCGAACGCGTTGTTAGACGGCGACAACACAAAACCCATGCGCTAGCGTTCTAGTAAAGAACGCGAACGTACCTCGCCAATGGATCTCGAAGCAATGACTCAGGATTGGTGGATGTAAAGGACACGATACGACTGCGCCCCTCAATGGCTGAAGACCCAAGTTGGTCGCCAGTAGTTACGTCGATAATAGTGAGTCTGATAGCCATTCGGCTAGGACGCCCAGACCATTCCGTTGCTCGTTGTTCCCACTGCACGATTACCGGTACAACCAGGTATCCCGCGTTCAGAGATTTGGCCGCGACAATCGATTGGTCATTTCCGATGGCTCTTTCTGCGATGTGGACACGAGCAGCCACCCCTGAGAAAGCGGCCGCTACGGCCTGCGCGACGGATTGACCAGAACCAGCAGAGGTAGTCGATCCGTATGCGCCATCTTGGGGAACTGTAACGTATACGCCTTTGCTTCGATCGAGTTGAACAGTCCCGACACCCGCCAAATTATTCACCTGATACTTTGCTGTACATCCGACAAGTAGAATCAACAGAGTGACGAGTGCAATTCGCATTGTTGCCCTCCGTGGCGTGTACTTATCTTGAGCCATCTAACGTGAAGCTAATCAGACTGGCGCGGCTTGCCGCGACGGTTTTCACTTGCTAAAGACATACACGAGGGTTGCGACCAACATGACGATGCTCCCGTACGTGGGGAAGATCTCACCAAAACTAGCTCCAATCCGATCCTTTCGCACCGCAACGTAGCGAAGGCGGTACCACTCCGGGAACTGCTCCAGCCTCAAATCTGCGTCGACCGCCGACTTTGGCACCGGGACGAGATAGTCGAGGAACGTAGTTATCGCACACGATGTGGTCAGTGCCTGCGGCGCCGGCTCTGGCCGATTGGCAAGATGATCGGTGATGGCGGAAAGCAGAGTTGCCACCTGTAGTGCTGCTATTCAACGGTTTCGCAACTGCCAGCGAAGCAACACATGAAAGAGAAACCATATGAAGCCAACTGAAGCCAGCACGACCGTTTTCGGGTCGGGAAAAGCGTTCATGAAGCCGGACAACATACTTGTCGTCCAAAGGGCCCCAAAAAGGCCTGCCTCAACAAGAAAGGTTACGTAGGCCGAACTTTCCTTCTGGGAGTGATAGCTCTGCCGGTCAGCCAAGAATGCGTAGGCGAAATGTTTGTTGTCGTCGTCGAGCATGATGAAAATCTCCCGGCTGGAATTTGGCGCTAACTTGTACAGGTGTCATCCGTGAGATGCCGAAAACATATATTGGCATATGCAACTATCCAGATAGTGATATTTGCATATGCGCTGGTATATCTACCTGTATATAGGTTCTCTCGGCGTCTCGGCGGTTCAATTATTGCTTTTACGCCTTCCACTTGCCGAGGAATTCTTTCCAATGCAGCTCAGGTGATTTGGCCAGTGTCGAGCGCACCAACTCGCACTCGGTACGGTGCTGCGCTTCGGTGAGTGCGCCTAGCCCTCTACCGGGGGAAGGGGAATTTTCTTGTTCGGTCCGCACCCGCTACGGGTTATGCGACGTTCTGCATCTTGTTTGCAAAGTCGCGGCCTGAAGTCGCGGCAGGAAGAGGCTTGCCATCCTTGTGGTAGAGCGCGATGGCTTCTTCGACGACCTGGCAAAGCTCCGCGAAAACAGCTTTCTCGTCCGCGCCGTGACATCCACCGTAGATCAACCCCGGGGAACTCCCGACATAGCATTGATCCTCATCAGACCACTCGACAATTTTTGCGTACTTGGCGCTTTCCTTCATGATTTTGACTCCTCAACGGCACGCTTTACGGCGCGGACTTGATAGTGCTTCGCATCATCGCCGAGCGTACCGGATATTGTGATCGGTTTGGCAACTTTCGGGTGGACAAAGTTTCGGTGGCTGCCTTTCCCGCCCCGATCGACGAAACCCGCTCGTTCAAGGTCGGCAACAAGTTCCCTTACTTTCGGCGGCACCCAGTCACCCTTTGTGGTTTCGTCGCATATGTATAGGCCGCCAGATGGTCGTAAGAATAAATAATATCAATTACTTATTGTTGGTGCCGATTTTCCTGATGTCCTGGCGGCTCAATTTCGTTTTTGTGTTTGATGGCGCCTTGGCGTCTTGGCGGCTAATTTCCGGTTTTGCTTTCCGGTCCGCTTTCACGCCCGCCACTTCGCGAGGAATTCCTTCCAGTGTGGCTCCGCGGATTTGGCGAGGGTCGAGCGCACCAGGTCGCACTCGGCGCGGTGCCGCGCGTCATCGAGCACACCTCGCATCAACTGGAAGCGCAGGTAGACGAGATACGTGTTGACGACGTCGGCTTCGCAGTAGTTTCGTATCTCAGCCAGCTTGCCCGCCTGGTAGGCATCCCACACCCCGGCGCCCTCCATGCCGAGCTTGCCGGGCAGCCCCATCAGCTGCGCCAGGGCATCCAGCGGCGCGTTGGCGCGCGGCTGGTAGAGCGCAAGCAGGTCCATCAGGTCGAGGTGGCGGGAGTGGTAGCGGCTGATGTAGTTGTTCCACTTGAATTCACGGTCCTCCTCGCCCAGGTCCCAGTAGCGGCGCGCCTTCACGCCGTGGATCAGGCCGCGGTAATGCATCACCGGCAGGTCGAAACCGCCGCCGTTCCAGGAAACGAGCTGGGGCGTGTATTTCTCGACGCCCTCGAAGAAGCGCTGGATCAGCTCGCCCTCGGATTCGCCGGCCAGGGACCATACCTTGAAGCTGTCGTCGCGTTCCTTCAGCGCGCAGGAAATGACGATGACGCGGTGGAGGTGCAGCGGCAGGAAGTCGCTGCCGGTTGCCTGCCGGCGCAACTGGAACGCCATCTCGGCGACGTCCCTGTCCGGGATTTTCGCGTCGAGGCCGTGCAGGCGGCGTATCCCTTCGACATCCGGCACCGTCTCGATGTCGAAAGCAAGGACCGGGATCATAAAAATAGACAGGGAAAAAACAAGATCGAAAGCGAATGGACAGGATTTACAGGATTAGACCAAGACAACAATCGAAAGGAGTCCAGGTTTTATTGTTTGAATCTTGTTTATCCCCTTCCCCCGCTTGCGGGGGAAGGTAGGATGAGGGCGCCTCGTCAGAGCGTTAATCCTGTCTATTCGGGTTTCAGCCGGGAAAGACGCCCGTGGACAGGTAGCGGTCGCCGCGGTCGCACACGATGGAAACAATGACCGCGTTCTCCACCTCGCGCAGCACCTGCATCGCCGCCCACAGCGATCCGCCGGAGGAAATGCCGGCGAAGATACCCTCCTCGCGCGCGAGGCGCCGCGTCATTTCCTCGGCATCGGCCTGAGAAACCTCGATCACGCGGTCCACGCGCGTCCAGTCGCAGATCTTCGGCAGGTATTGCTGCGGCCACTTGCGAATGCCGGGAATCTGCGAGCCGTCCGTGGGCTGGCAGCCGACAACCTGGATTTTCGGGTTCTTTTCCTTGAAGAAGCGCGAGCAGCCCATGATGGTGCCGGTCGTGCCCATGCTGGAGACGAAATGCGTGATGCGGCCCTGCGTGTCGCGCCAGATCTCGGGCCCGGTGCCCTCGTAGTGCGAGAGCGGGTTGTCGGGGTTGGCGAACTGGTCGAGGATCACGCCTTTGCCCTCGTCGTGCATCTTCTCGGCGACATCGCGCGCCATTTCCATGCCGCCTTCCTTGGGGGTCAGCACGATCTCCGCGCCGAATGCCGCCATGGTCTGGCGCCGCTCCACGGACAGGTGCTCCGGCATCACCAGTATCATGCGGTAGCCCATCATGGCGGCGCACATCGCGAGCGCGATGCCGGTGTTTCCGCTGGTCGGTTCGATCAGCGTGGCGCCGGGCTTGATGTCGCCGCGCTCCTGGGCGCGCCGGATCATGGAGAACGCCGGGCGGTCCTTGACCGAGCCGGCGGGATTGTCGCCCTCGAGCTTCAGCAGCAGCGTGTTGCTGGTCTTGCCGGGCAGGCGCTTCAACTTCACCAGCGGCGTGTTGCCGACGAAGTCCTCGAGCGTGCTGAATCCGGCGGTAAGACGCGTATCCATGATGCTTATGATAACCGACCCGCCGGTTTCAGAACGAAACCCTCCTCATGTATCAGGTTATAAGCCCCAAATCACCGGCAGGCACAGGATCAAGCCCGCTCAGCCAGAAGTTTCTGGCAGTAGCGCGCCACGCCCTGCTCCACCGTGAGGAACGGCGCGCTGTAGCCGGCTGCCCGCAGCGCGGAGATATCGGCCTGCGTATAGCTCTGGTAGCGGCCCTGGAGGTCGTCGGGGAACGGAATGTACTGGATGACGCCGCGCTCGCGCATCGCGGAGAGCGTGAGCGGCGTCTCGTTGCGCGCCTTGCGGCACGCGTTGACCGTGGCGACCGCCACGTCGTGGAAGCTCTGCGCGGCGCCAGTGCCGACGTTGAATAGGCCTGACTTACTGGGATCGTCGAGAAAGAACAGGTTGACCTTGACGCAATCCTCCACCGACACGAAATCGCGCCGCTGCTCGCCGTCGCCGTAGCCGCCGCTGCCGGCGAAAAGCCGCACATTGCCGGTGCCGCGGTACTGGTTGAAGAAGTGATACGCGACCGAAGCCATGCGCCCCTTGTGTTGCTCGCGGTTTCCGTAGACGTTGAAATAGCGCAGTCCGACGATCTGCGCGGTGCGCTCTTCGTCGCGCCGCCGCACCAGCTGGTCGAACAGGAACTTGGAATAGCCGTAGACGTTGAGCGGCGCCTCGTGCTCCCGCGTCTCGCGAAACTCGCGGTTCCCTCCGTAAATGGCGGCCGAGGAAGCATAGATGAGATGCACTTCCTCGGCGATGCAGTAGTCGAGCAGCTGCCGCGAGTAGCGATAGTTGGCGTCCATCATGTAGCGCCCGTCGGTCTCGGTGGTGTCCGAGCACGCGCCCTGGTGCAGGATGGCGCTCATCTGACCGTCGAAGTCCCCCTCCTCGAGCTTCGCAAGAAACTCGTCCTTGTCGAGGTAATCGGCGATCTCGCAGTCCGCCAGGTTCGCGAACTTGGTCCCGTCCTTGAGATCGTCCACGGCAAGAATGTCCGTGATCCCGCGCTCGTTCAGCGCCTTCACGAGATTCGAGCCGATGAAGCCGGCGGCACCTGTCACTATGTGATACATGTCGCGTTGCCCTATTTTTTCAAGGATGCGGGATGCGGGATTCGTGATGCGGGATACGAAATCAAGCAGTCATCTCGCATCTCGTACCTCGTATCTCGCATCTACTATCCGAAGAGCTCTTTGGGCGTCACAACAGCGGTGCCAAGCTTGCCGACCACGATGCCCCCGGCCCGGTTGGCCAGCTTTACCGCTTCTTTCATGCGCATGCCGCTTGCCAGCGCCACGCCCAGCGTCGCGATCACGGTGTCGCCCGCACCACTCACGTCGAACACTTCGCGTGCCTGCGCTGCAACGTGGAACCGCGCCCCGTCCTGGAACAACGTCATGCCTTCGTCGCCACGCGTGATCAGCAGCGCTTTCGCTTCGAGCTTGCGCCGCAACTGCTGGGCGCGCCCGGTGAGCTCGTTCTCGCTCTTCCAAGAACCGGCCACCTGCCGGAACTCGGAGCGGTTCGGCGTGACGAGCGTGGCGCCGCGATAGCGCGAGTAATCCTCGCCCTTGGGGTCCACCAGCACCGTCTTGCCGGCGCGGCGCGCCATGCCGATCATCTCCGCGATGTGCTTCAGGCCGCCCTTGCCGTAATCGGAAAGTATCACGACGTCGACGTGGTCCAGCACCCGCCCGAAATCGCGCAACTTGGAAGCCAGCACCTCGTGACCGGGGGGTGTCTCGAAATCCACCCGGAGCAATTGCTGGTGGCGCGCCACCACGCGCAGTTTCACGGTGGTCCGGATGCTGCGGTCATGATGCAGCTGGGCATGAACGCCCCTGCGCTGCAGCAGGGTTTCCAGCCGGGAGCCGGGCTCATCCATGCCCACGACCGAAAGGAGGGTCGCCTGCGCGCCCAGTGCCGCCGCATTGCACGCGACGTTCGCCGCGCCGCCAGGCCGCTCGTCCTCCTTGTTCGGGTCGATTTTCACGATCGGCACCGGCGCCTCGGGCGAGATCCGGTCAACTTCGCCATACCAGTAGCGGTCGAGCATGGCGTCGCCGACCACCAGCACGCGTGCGCCCTTGAAGGCTGAGGCTGAAGCAGGGTGCTTCAGCCTGACCAATGAGCCTCCCCTCTTCACCGTTCTGTCTTTCCTCGATCGGGACACATTTCCATTTTAGCGTGGTGATGCTGTTTTCACCGCGCTATTTCGTCGTTTATCCTGCGGAGCGCTGCCAGCGGATCCGGCGCGCGCGTGATCGGCCGGCCGATGACAAGGTAATCGGCGCCATCCGCAATCGCCTGGCGCGGCGTGGCGATGCGTTGCTGGTCGTCCTGCGCCGATTCCGCGGGACGGATGCCGGGCGTCACCAGCGTGAAAGCCTTGCCGGATTGCCGGCGCAGGGCCCCGGCTTCCTGCGGCGAGCACACCACGCCGTCGAGTCCGCACTCCTGGGCAAGCCGCGCAAGCCTCAGCACGGCGTCCTGCGGACTGCCGCCGAGCCCGACGTCCGCCATGTCGCCGGCGCCCATGCTGGTCAACAGCGTCACCGCGGTAATTTTGGGGCGCGCCACGCCGCCGGAGAGCGCCTCTCGCGCGGCAGCCATCATGGCGCGGCCGCCGAGCGCGTGCACGTTGATCATCCACACGCCCAGCTCCGCCGCGGCGCGGCACGCTCCAGCCACCGTATTCGGAATGTCGTGGTACTTGAGGTCGAGGAAGACACCGAAACCCGGCTTGTGCAGCTTTGCGAGAAGCGCCGGTCCCGCGGCCGTAAAGAGCTCCTTGCCGACCTTCAGCCGGCACAGCGCTGGGTCGAGCCGGGAGGCGAGCTCGAGCGCGCCTTTCGCGTCGGGATAGTCGAGGGCGACGATGATGCGGGGATCGCTCATGCGTGCCGCCTCTGCAAGCTTTTCATGATCACAAACGGCATCATGTCGGCGGCCGCCAGCATTCGCTTTGCCGTCGATCCCCAATCCTTTCGATATTCTGCTGCCATTGGGATCAAAGAATGACTCGACGCCCATCCCGCGCAACAAATGGCGCACATGAGCGGATTGGGGCCCCTCGCCAGGTAGCTCATGCCGGCAGCTTCGCTTCTTCGGTTCTGCGCGGTGAGTAGGTTTCCCACGCCGCGCACGCCGGGCAATGCCAGTAGTACTGGCGGGCCCGGAAACCGCAGTTGTCGCACTTGTACATGGCGAGACTGCGGGTATGCTGGTTGACGAGTTGCTTGACCAGCTCGAGATCGCGGCGGCGGTCGAGCGGCGCCTCGAGCAGCTGCGCCTCGAGCAGCTTGTCCAGCCCCAGTAGCGTCGGCATGCGCCGCAGCTCGTCGCGCACCAGCCGGTACGCCGGTTCGGGGCCCTTGCTCTCCAGCGTGCCCTGGAACACCGCGTTGACCAGGTCGAGCGATGGGTATTTTTCCAGGTAGCCGCGCAGAAAATTGACGCCCTCCTCGACCTTGCCGCGCTGCTTGAACGCGTTGTAGAGCCGCTCCGCGATCAGCGCGAGATAGTGCGGGTTCTGGCTCTCGATGCGCTTCCAGGCCTCGATCGCCGCTTCCGGGCGGCCCGCCGCGGCCTCGAGATCGCCCAGCAGCATGTTTGCGCGCACGCAGAGCCGGTGGTGCGCCAGCGCCTGCGCGAGGTGCGGGCGCGCGGCATCAGGCCGCGAGTGCATCATCTCGTTGATCGCCAGCTCGCAGCAGAAGTTGGCGATCTCCTTCTGGTGGGAGCGCCCGGTCACGGTCTCGAGCTTCCCGGCGATGCCGATGGCCTTGTGCCACTCCTTCTCCTGCTCGTAGATCTCAAGCAGGAAACGGAGCGCCTGCTCGGCGTACGTGGTCATCTCGAGCTTCGTGAACAGTTCCTCCGCCCGGTCGAGCAGGCCGGCCTTGAAATAGTCCTGGGCGAGCTCGAACAGCGCGGCAAGCTTCTGATCGGCCGCGAGGTCGGGGCGCTCGACCAGGTTCTGGTGCATTCGGATCGCGCGCTCGACCTCGCCGCGGCGGCGGAACAGGCTGCCCAGCGCGAAATGGAGCTCGATGG
>CAYYZZ010000036.1:0-15755 GCA_964476235.1 uncultured Streptomycetaceae bacterium
CGGCCTGAAATCGCCGAAGATCACCGGGCCGGCGCGCGTGTTCGACTCCGAGAATGCGTGCATGGACGCGATCATGGCGAAGAAAATCCGGGCGGGCGACGTGATCGTGATCCGCTACGAGGGCCCGAAGGGCGGGCCCGGCATGCAGGAAATGCTGGCGCCGACCGCGGCGCTGATCGGCCAGGGCCTCGGCGAATCGGTCGGCCTCATCACCGACGGGCGGTTCTCCGGCGGCACCTGGGGCATGGTGGTCGGCCACGTCGCGCCGGAAGCGTTCGAGGGCGGCCCGATCGCGCTGGTGCGCGAGGGCGATTCGATCACGATCGACGCGGTGAAGCGCCTCATCCAGCTCAACGTGCCGGCGAAGGAGCTGGCCGCGCGCCGAAAGAAGTGGCGTCAGCCCAAACCGCGCTACACGCGCGGCGCGCTGGCGAAGTACATCAAGCTGGTGTCGACCGCTTCCAAGGGCGCGGTAACCGACTGAGGCAGGATAGCCCGATGAAGGCGTTTGCGAAGCGTATCGTCGAAGCGCGCTGGTTCGAGCCGTGGATGATCGGGCTCATCCTCTTCAACGGCGTGCTGATCGGCACTTTCGTCATGTTGAATCTCTTCATCGCGGTGGTGATCAACAACCTGGAGGCGAGCAAGGTGGCGGAGCTCGAGGCGCTGCGCGACCCGGTGACGCACGAGGAGGTGCTGCGCGAACTCGAGCGCACGCGCAACGCCCTCGTCGACCTGCAGCGCAGGCTGGAAGCGTTGCCCGCGCTGCGCGCGCCCAACCGGTCCTGACTGCGCCAGGGGCGACGCCCCATGCCCAATCGCCTCGCCGCCCAGACTTCGCCGTACCTGCAACAGCACGCTGACAATCCCGTGGACTGGCATCCCTGGGACGAGGCGGCGTTGAAGCTCGCGCGCGACCAGGACAAGCCTATCCTGCTCTCGATCGGCTACTCGGCCTGCCACTGGTGCCACGTCATGGCGCACGAATCGTTCGAGGACCCGGAGGTGGCGGCGGAGATGAACCGGCACTACGTCAACATCAAGGTGGACCGCGAGGAACGCCCCGACCTCGACCAGATCTACCAGACGGCGCACGCGATGCTGACGCAACGAAGCGGCGGCTGGCCGCTCACGCTGTTCCTGATGCCCGACGGCACGCCGTTCTTCGGCGGCACCTACTTTCCCAAGCGCGCCCGCCACGGCATGCCCGGCTTTCTCGACCTCCTGCCGCGGATCGCGGAGGCCTACCGCGAAAAGCGCGGTGAGATCACGAAGCAGAACACCGCCCTGCTCGAGGCGCTTGCGCGCACGCTGCCGGCGCCGGGCGGCGGGCGCGAGCTGAAGCGCGCGCCGCTCGATGCCGCGGTGCGCGAGTTCGCGCAGGCATTCGACGATGTGCACGGCGGCATCGGCCACGCGCCGAAATTCCCGCACCCGTTCGAACTCGCGTTCTGCCTGCGCCGCCACGCGCTGGACGGCGGCGAGCCGGCCCTCGCGATCGCGCGCTTGACGCTCGCCCGGATGGCCGAGGGCGGCATTTACGACCAACTCGCCGGCGGCTTCTGCCGCTACAGCGTGGACGAGCACTGGAGCATCCCGCACTTCGAGAAGATGCTCTACGACAACGCGGCGCTCACCGCGCTCTACAGCGACGCCTGGCTCGTGACGCAGGCGCCGCTATTCAAGAAGATCGTGGAAGAAACCGCGGCCTGGATCATCCGCGACATGCAGTCTCCGGAGGGCGGCTACACCTCCTCGCTCGATGCCGACTCCGAGCACGAGGAGGGCAAGTTCTACGTGTGGACGCCGGAGGAAGTGAAAAACCTCCTCACGCCGGACGAATATGCCGTGGTCGAGACGCACTACGGGCTCGACGGCGCGCCCAATTTCGAAGGCCGCCACTGGCACCTGCGGGTGTTGGAGCCGCTCGACGCCGTGGCCAAGCGGCTGGGCGTACCGCTGGCGGAATGCGAGCGGCGGCTCGATACGGCGCGGGCAAAGCTCCTCGCCGTGCGCGTTAAGCGCGTGTGGCCCGGCCGCGACGACAAGGTGCTCACCAGCTGGAATGCGCTGATGGTGAGGGGCATGGCGCGCGCCGCGCGCGTGTTCGGCGAGCCGGCCTGGCGCGCCTCCGCGCAGCGCGCCTTGGGCTTCATCCGCGGCACGCTATGGCGCCCGGGCACGAGCGCGGACAAGCCGCGCGGGCGCCTGCTGGCGACCTGCAAGGATGGGCGCGCGCATCTCAACGCCTACCTCGACGATCATGCCTTCCTGCTCGATGCGCTGCTGGAACTGATGCAGACCGAGTTCCACGGGGAGGATCTCCGCTTCGCCCGCGAGCTCGCCGAAATCCTGCTCGAGCGGTTCGAGGATCGCGAGGCAGGCGGCTTCTTCTTCGTCTCGCACGACCACGAGCAGCTCATCCACCGCGCCAAGCCCGGCCACGATAACGCGACCCCCTCCGGCAACGGCATCGCGGCGTTCGCCCTGCAACGGCTGGGGCATCTTGTCAGCGAGCCGCGCTATCTGGAAGCCGCCGAGCGAGCGCTCAAGCTGTTCTATCCTTCCCTCGAGCGCCAGCCCACGGGCTTTGTGAGCCTCGCCACCGCGCTCGATGAATACCTCGCGCCGCCGCAGACCGTCATCCTCCGCGGCGATATAAAAACCATGGCCGAGTGGCAGCGCGCGCTCGCGCGGACCTACCGCCCCGATACGATGGTCATCGCGCTGCCCGCCGGTAGCGCCGGCCTGCCGTCCGTCCTGGACAAGGCCGCTCCGCCCGCGGGTGTCAACGCCTGGGTGTGCCGCGGCGTTACTTGCCTGGCGCCCGTGACGGACCTCGCCGGGCTCGAGCGCGTCCTGGCCGCTACGCCCGCCTGAGGGCGAGCAGCAGGCGAACGCCAACGACGGGCCGGCTTGCGCTAGAATGCGCGGGTTTTTTAACGGAACGCCATCCATCCAGGAGCCACCCCATGAAAACCATCGCGACCTTCCTCGCCGCCGCCGCTTGCCTCACGCTTGCCGGCATGGCGCAGGCCAACGAGAAACTCACCCAGGCAAGCGGCTGCACCGCCTGTCATTCCGTGGACAAGAAGCTGATCGGGCCGTCTTACAAGGACGTCGCCGCCAAGTACCGCGGCGACAAGGGCGCCGAGGCCGAGCTGATCAAGAAAGTGAAAGCCGGCGGCAAAGGCGAGTGGGGCGACATTCCGATGGCGCCCAACGCGCACGTGAAGGACGAGGACATCAAGACCATGGTGCAGTGGATCCTGTCCCTCAAGTAAGCGTTAAGGCAGACGGATTTGGCCGCTGCCTTAACTGCGCCGGATCGAACGGACGCAGCGCGCCGATCATCCGGCGCCAAATCTGAAAAGCAAGCCGGCGAGAGCCGGCTTTTTTCTGAACACCGCTTTGCAGAGTTCTGTAAGGAGCTAGCGCGAGGATGAAATTGACAACACGCAAGCCCCTGAGGATAATGATTTCTCTAGTAGCAACAATGAGTTATCTCCAGGGAGTTGCCATGCTACGCCCTACCGACCTCCGTGCCAGCCTCAGTCACGTGAGCGGTCTCGTGATCGGTCTCGCGCTTGCGCTCGCGCTCGCCGGCTGCGGCCAGGAAGCGCCGCCCCCCAAACCCAAAGCCGAGGTGCCCAAGCCACCCGAGGTCGTCACCGTCAAGATCGGCTCGGCGTCGCCGCTGACCGGGCCGCAGGCGCACATCGGCATCGACATCCGCAACGGCGTGCAGCTCGCGATCGAGGACGCCAACGCCGCGAACCACGAGATCGGCGGCAAGAAAGTGAAGTTCGAGCTGCTCGCCGAGGACGATGAAGCGAACCCGACCAAGGCCACGACCGTGGCGCAAAAGCTGGTGGATGCCAAGGTTGCCGCGGTGGTGGGGCACTTCAACTCCGGCGCCTCCATTCCGGCTTCCAAGATCTATTCCGACGCCGGCATCCCGCAAATCTCGCCCTCGTCGACCAACCCGAAATTCACGCTGCAGGGCTTCAAGACCGCGTTCCGCGTCGTCGCGCATGACGACCAGCAGGGCCCGACGCTCGGCCGCTATGCGGCCGGGACGGTGAAGGCGAAGAGCGTCGCGGTCATCGACGATTCGACGGCCTACGGCCAGGGCATCGCCGACGCCTTCGAGACGACGGTGAAGGCCGCGGGCGTCAAGGTCCTCGCGCGCGAGCACACCACCGACAAGGACACCGACTTCAACGCTATCCTCACCAAGATCAAGGGCCGCAAGCCCGATCTCATCATGTTCGGCGGCATCGACCCGCAGGCCGGCCCCATGGTGAAACAGATGGCCCAGCTCGGCATCAAGGCAAAGTTCATGGGCGGCGACGGCATACAGACGCCGACATTCATCAAGCTCGGCGGCAACGCTGCGGAGGGCGTGATGGCGTCCATACCCGGCCTGCCCAAGGAGCAGATGCCGGGCGGCAAGGCGTTCCTCGACAAGTACAAGGCGAAGTTCAACGCCGAGGTGGAGCTCTATGCGCCCATGGGCTACGACGCGGTGATGGTGTTCATTGATGCCATGAAGCGCGCGGGCTCGACCGAGCCGGCGAAATTCCTGCCGGAAGTCGGCAAGACCCGCTACCAGGGCGTGATCGGCCCGATCGCGTTCGACGACAAGGGCGACCTCGTCAACGGCCCCATCACCATCTACGTGGTGAAAGGCGGCAAGTGGGAAGCGCTCGAGACGGTGTCGCCGGGCGGCACGCCGGCGGCGAAGGCGGCACCGGCGGCGCAACCCGCTGGAGCACCGGCTGCCGGGGCAAAAAAATAAATCCGTCGCGCACCCCGGCCCCGGCCGGCCACATGCAGGATAAACGGCACCCGCGTGGTGCCGTTTTCGCCTGAATGGACATCTTTCTCCAGCAACTCGTCAACGGACTGGTGCTGGGCAGCATCTACGCGCTGGTGGCGCTCGGCTACACCATGGTCTACGGCATCCTCGGGCTCATCAACTTCGCTCACGGCGACATCGTCATGATCGGCGCGCTGACCGCGCTCACCGTGGCGCAGGCGCTGGCAGCGATGGGGCTGCCGGCACCGCTGGTGCTGCTGCTCTCGGCCCTCGCCGCCGTGCTGGTGTGCGTTGCGCTCGGCGTCTCCATCGAGCGCGTCGCGTACCGGCCGCTGCGGCGCGCGCCGCGGCTCGCGCCGCTCATCACGGCGATCGGCGTCTCCATCCTGCTGCAATATTCGGCGGCGCTGGTCTGGGGCAAGCAATACCTGTCCATGCCCGAGCTGGTGAAGCCGAGCGAAATCGTCTTCGGCGGCGCGCAGCTGACCGACCTGCAGGCGTTCATTTTCGTGCTCGCCTGCGCGGTGATGGCGGGACTGTTATGGTTTATCAAGGCCAGCCGCATGGGCCGGGCAATGCGCGCGACCGAGCAGAATCCCGAAGTAGCGGGGCTGATGGGCGTGGATATCAACCGCGTCATCGCGTTCACGTTCCTGCTCGGCTCGGCGATCGGCGCGATCGCCGGCGTGATGGTGGTGCTCTACTACGGCATCGGCCACTACTTCATGGGCTACATGCTGGGGCTGAAGGCCTTTACCGCCGCGGTGCTGGGCGGCATCGGCAACGTCGCGGGCGCCGTGCTCGGCGGGCTCCTGCTCGGCGTCATCGAAAGCCTCGCCGCGGGCTACATCGGCGATCTCACCGGCGGCGTGCTCGGCAGCAATTACCGCGACATCTTCGCGTTCCTGGTGTTGATACTCGTGCTGGTGTTCCGGCCCTCCGGGATCATGGGCCAGCATACCGGTGACCGCGCATGAACAGCGCCGGCCACAACCCGCTTTTGCTCAATGACCCGCGGCTCAAGTGGGCGCTCTTTTGCGTCGCGGCGGTGGCGCTGATCGTGCTGCCGTTCGCGGTAGACGCACTGCTCGGCCGCGCCTGGGTGCGCATCATCGACGTGGCGCTGCTGTTCATCGTGCTGGGGCTGGGGTTGAACATCGTAGTGGGCTACGCGGGCCTGCTCGACCTGGGCTACATCGCGTTCTTCGCGGTCGGGGCCTACTGCTACGCGCTGCTGGCCTCCCCCCAGTTCGGCCTTCACTGGTCGTTCCTCGCGCTGCTGCCGCTCGCCGCCCTCGTCGCCGCCGTGTTCGGCGTGCTGATCGGCGCGCCGACGCTGCGATTGCGCGGGGATTATCTCGCGATCGTCACGCTCGGTTTCGGCGAGATCATCCGCATCTTTCTCAACAACCTGAACCGCCCGGTCAACATCACCAACGGACCGCAAGGCATCACGTTGATCGACCCGCTCGCCGTCGGCGGCGTGGCGCTCAACCAGACCCACACCTTCGCCGGCCTTACCCTTGCGCCGGTGCACAGCTATTACTTCGTG
Source organism: uncultured Streptomycetaceae bacterium (assembly GCA_964476235.1). Lineage (GTDB taxonomy): Bacteria > Pseudomonadota > Gammaproteobacteria > Burkholderiales > SG8-41 > SG8-41. The sequence continues at coordinate 6,375 of CAYYZZ010000036.1, forward strand.
TTCCTCGCCTGCGCCGCGCTTTCCATCTTCATCTCGCTGCGCCTGGAGAATTCACGCATCGGGCGCGCCTGGATCGCAATCCGCGAGGACGAGCTCGCGGCGGGCGCGATGGGCATCAACACCCGCAACGTGAAGCTCCTGGCCTTCGCCATGGGCGCGACTTTCGGCGGCGTGGCAGGCGGGCTGTTCGCGTCGTTCCAGGGTTTCATCAGCCCCGAGAGCTTCACGCTGCTCGATTCCATCATGGTGCTGTGCATGGTGGTGCTGGGTGGCATGGGCAACGTCGGTGGGGTGGTGCTGGGCGCGCTGCTGCTCACCGCGCTGCCGGAGGCGCTGCGCTACGCCGCGCCGCTGCAGAAAAACTGGCTCGGCGAAGTCTACGTCGATCCGTCGGACCTGCGCATGCTGCTGTTCGGCCTGGCGCTGGTGCTGATGATGCTGTTCCGTCCGGCGGGCCTGTGGCCGTCTACCACGCGCCGCCGCGAGCTGGCCGGCGGGGAGAATACGCATGCCGCACGCTGACGCGCCGCTGCTCGCCGCCAGCTCGATCAGCAAGCGCTTCGGGGGCCTCGCCGCGCTGGCGGAGATCTCGCTCACGGTCAGGCGCGGCGAGATCTTCGGGTTGATCGGGCCCAATGGCGCGGGCAAGACCACGCTGTTCAACGTGCTGACCGGGCTCTACCGGCCTGATGCCGGCGAGTTCACCTTCGATGGAGTGCGCGTGACCGGCATCAAGCCGCACCGGGTCGCAGCCTGTGGCATCGCGCGCACCTTCCAGAACATCCGCCTGTTCGCGAACATGAGCGCGCTCGAGAACGTGATGGTGGGGCGCCACGCGCGCACGCGCGCCGGCGTGTTGGGCGCGGTGCTGCGGGACGCGGCGACCCGCGCCGAGGAGGCGGCGATCGTGAGCCGGGCCTACGCGCTGCTCGAATACGTCGGCATCGCTGGCCGCGCCGCGGAGCCCGCGTACTCGCTCTCCTACGGAGACCAGCGGCGCCTCGAGATCGCGCGCGCGCTGGCGACGGACCCGAAGCTGCTCGCGCTCGACGAGCCGGCCGCCGGCATGAACGCCACCGAGCGCGAGGAGCTGAAGCGCCTGCTCGAGAGAATCCGCGGCGACGGCATGACGCTGCTCCTGATCGAGCACGACGTGAAGCTCGTGATGGGGCTGTGCGACCGCGTGGCGGTGCTGGATTACGGCCGCAAGATCGCCGAGGGCGCGCCGCCGGAAGTGCGGCGCGACCCCGCCGTCATCGCCGCCTACCTGGGAGGCGATCTTGCTTGAGGTCAAGGGGCTCGAGGTTTCCTACGGCGGCATCAACGCCGTCAAGGGCATCGACCTCGAGGTGCGCGCGGGGGAACTCGTCACGCTGATCGGCGCCAACGGCGCCGGCAAGACGACGACGCTGAAGGCGCTTGCCGGCCTGTTGAAGCCGGCGGCCGGCCGCATCCACTATAATGGCGGCGACATAACAGCGCGCCCGGCATTCGAGCGGGTCCGGCAGGGCCTGGCGCTGGTGCCCGAAGGACGCGGCGTGTTCGCGCGGCTCACCGTGGAGGAGAACCTCGCGATGGGCGCCTACAGCCGGCGCGATACGGCGCGCATCAAAGCCGATTTCGACCGCGTATACGAGCGCCTGCCGCGGCTGGCCGAGCGGCGCCGGCAGCTTGCCGGAACACTGTCGGGGGGCGAGCAACAGATGCTGGCGATCGGGCGGGCGTTGATGAGCCGGCCGCGGTTGCTGCTGCTCGACGAACCCAGCATGGGACTCGCGCCACTGATGGTGCAGAAGATCTTCGAGACCATACGCGCAATCGCCGCCGAGGGCGCGACTCTGCTGCTGGTGGAGCAGAACGCCCGCCTTGCGCTCGAGACCTGCCACCGCGGCTACGTGATGGAGAGCGGCCTGATCACGGCCGCCGACAGCGCGCAGCGCCTGCTCGTCAATCCGCAGGTACGACAGGCTTATTTGGGTGAATGAGCTGGACGAATGAGCGCGCGATGACCGAGCCGACCGCCCTCTTGTCCACACTGCAGCGCGTGCTGGCGGTGAAGGCCGCCCGCCGGGCGCTCATCGCCGCGGGCTGTATCCTGCTCGCCGCCATCCTGGGCTTTCTCTACCTCAAGACCCAGGGCGCCGATATCAAGCGCGGCAATGAGGTGCTGGCGGCGCTGCGCGGGCTGAAGGAAATCGATGCGCGCTGGGATGTTGATACCTGGCGGCTGCGTTTCGAACTCGGCCCGCCGCAGCCGCCGGTTGTAGACCACGGCCCGACGCTCGCCCGCATCCAGAAGGAGTTGGCCGCCACCGCCCAGGCGCTCGGCAGCCCGGTGCTCGCGCGCAGCCTGCCGGACCTGCTCAGCGCCTTCTCCCAGAAGGCCGAGATGGTGGAAAAGTTCAGGAAGGCAAGCGCCGCTACCAAGCAAACGTTCGTGCGCGTGCTGGCGTCCGATTCCGAGATTGCCGGCCTGGTGCGGGGATCGTGGCAGGACTTTCGCGACCGGGAGCGCCTGGTGGCGGCGGAGAGCACGGCGGTGCAGGCGATCGCCGGGGCGCAGCGCTATTACTTCGCCCCGAGCGAAGCGCAGCGCAAGCTCGTCGAAGCGGCCGTGTCCGACCTGCGTCAGGCGGCGGGCCGGCTGCCGCCGGCGCTGCGCGACGGCATCCAGCGCCTCGACGACCATGTGCAGCAGCTGCTCGGCGCAAGAGCGGCCGAGCAGGACCTGTTCGAGAAGCTTTCGTTCCTCACCGCCGGACCGCGCGTCGACAGTCTGACCACCGCGTTTTCCGGCGAGCTGGAGGCCGCGCTCACCGACCAGGAGTTCTACCGCGCCTATCTCGTCGCCTACTCCGGCGCGTTGCTGATCCTGCTGGGCTACCTGGCGACGCGCCTCCTCGCCAGCTACCGGCTGCTCAACGCCGCGAACGAGGAACTGGAGCGGCGCGTCATCGAGCGCACCCGCGAACTGTCGGAAGCGCTGCGGCAGTTGAAGGAATCGGAAGCGCAGCTGATCCAGACCGAAAAGATGTCCTCCCTGGGCCAGATGGTCGCGGGCGTGGCGCACGAAATCAACACGCCGCTGGCCTACGTCAAGAACAGCCTGGGTTCGGTGACAGGGAAGCTGCCCGCTCTCGCCCAGCTTGTCGCCGAATCGGAGAAACTGCTCGACCTGCTGCGCTCGGGCGCGGCCAACCCCCACCAGCTGGCGCAGCAATTCGCGCTGACGGAGCAGTTGATCGGGCAATTCAAGGAGCGCCACGTGCTGGAGGAGCTGCAGACGCTGCTGAAGGACGGGCTCTACGGCATCAACCAGATCTCCGAGATCGTGGTGAACCTCAAGAACTTCTCGCGGCTCGACCGCAGCAAGATGGCAAGCTTCAACCTGAACGAGGGGCTGGAGAGCACGCTGCTGCTCGCCAAGCACGAGCTGAAGGCTCATACCGTCAAGAAGAATTTCGGCGACATCCCGCCGGTCATCTGCTCGCCGTCGCAGATCAACCAGGTGTTCCTGAACCTCATCAACAATGCAACGCAGGCGATCGAGATCGGGCGGGGCGTGATCACGCTCACCACGCGCCGCCAGGACGGGGAGCACGTCGCGGTCGAAGTGCAGGACAACGGCAAGGGTATCCCGGCGGAAGTCCTGCCCAAGATATTCGACCCCTTCTTCACCACCAAGGACGTCGGCAAGGGCACCGGGCTCGGGCTCTCGATCGTCTACAAGATCATCCAGCAGCACGGCGGCAGCATCAGCGTGGACTCGGCCGCCGGGGTTGGCACCAAGTTCACGCTAGTGCTACCGTTGACCCCCCCGGAACCGGCCCAAGAGGCCGCCTGAGCGCGCGCACCCGACTCACCATGGACACCCCAGCCACCATCGGCAAGTACCAGATCCAGGGCGTGCTCGGCCAGGGCGGCATGGGCATCGTCTATCGAGCGTTCGATCCCGCGATCCACCGCCCGATAGCGATCAAGACCATCACCAAGTCGGCGCTCGACCCGGCCGACTTGCAGTACGTGCTCACGCGCTTCCGGCACGAGGCGCAGGCGGTGGGACGGCTCACGCATCCGCGCATTACCGCGATTTACGATTACGGCGAGGACCTCGACATCGCCTTCATCGTGATGGAGCTGGTGAACGGCCAGTCGCTGTTCCATCACATCCAGAACCAGGCGCGCTTCGAGTTGAAGGAAATTGGCGAGATTGTACGGCAGCTGCTCGACGGGTTGGGCTACGCGCATTCCCTTGGCGTCGTCCACCGCGACATCAAGCCGTCCAATATCCTGATCAACGACGACGGGCGCCTCAAGCTCACCGACTTCGGCATCGCGCGCCTCGATTCTTCCACTCTCACGCAGGTGGGCGAGATCATGGGCTCGCCGGGCTACATGTCGCCCGAGCAGTTCCTCGGCACCGACATCTACGCGCGCAGCGACATCTATTCGGTGGGCGTGATCGCCTACGAGCTGCTGACCAACCGCCGCCCGTTCACCGGCAACAACGCCGAGGTGATGCGACAGGCGCTGAACGAGCGTCCGGTCAACCCGTCCGAGTACAACCCGAAGATCTCGGTCCAGCTCGACTGGGCGGTGCAGAAGGCGCTCGCCAAGAAACAGGCGGACCGTTTCCAGACCACGAAGGAGTTCTCCGACGCCTTCGTCAAGGGCATCGAGGCAAGCATACGGCAGAGCCAGCGCGAGCCAGCGGCGGACGCCATCGTGGACGAGCCCACCCAGCGCATCGACCCCAAGCTGGTCCAGGCGGCGCGCATGCTCGCCGGCATGCAGCAGGCGAAGGCCGACATGCCGACCCAGCCCAGCACGCCCGCGCCGGCCCCCGCGCCACCCGCGGCAGCGGCCGAAACCGCCGCCAGCAAGAAAGCGCGCATCCTGTTCGTGGACGACGAGGAGCGCATCCTCACGGCGCTGCGCTCGATCTTTCGCACGAATTATCACGTGTTCACGGCGACCAACGGTCCGGAGGCGCTCGAGTTCGTCAGAAAGTTCCAGCCCCACGTCGTGGTGAGTGACCAGCGCATGCCGGAGATGACGGGCGTGGAACTGCTCCGGCAGGTGAAGGAGGTGGCGCCGGCGACGATGAGATTGCTGCTGACCGGCTACTCGGACCTCGCGTCCATCGTCGGCTCGGTGAACGAAGGCGAGGTGTTTCGCTTCGTCTCCAAGCCGTGGGACAACCAGGATATCCAGAACACCATAGGCGAGGCGGCGGCGATTGCGCTGGATCTTGCGGAAACCGCCACAACCCCGCCCATCGTCCCCGACAAGATGGATGCAGCGGTGCTGGTCATCGGCGCAGGCGACGAGACGTTCAGCGCCGTGAAGCGGTTCGTAGGCGGCGCCTGCCCGGTGCACCACGCCAAGGACTTCGACGCGGCGCTGGGTCTGCTCGAGGCGAACGAAACGGCGCTGATCATCGCCGACATCGCGAACCGGGGCGAGGAGTCGCTGGCCGCCTTCAAGGTCCTGAAGCACGAGCGCCCCGAGATCCTCGTCATCGTGCTGACCGAGGCGTCCGACTCGGAACTCGTGATCGAACTCATCAACCAGGCGCAGATTTTCCGCTTCATCAACAAGCCGGTGAACCCGGACCTGTTGAGGCAGCATACCCAGGGCGCGCTCACCCGTTACCAGTCGTTCAAACAGAATCCCCACCTCACCCGCCAGCACCAGGTCGCGCTGGCGGCGGCAACCGACGTGAGCCAGAAGATCCTGGCCAAGGTGAAATTGCTGAAGAGCTGGTTTTGACGGCGCCGACGCGGCGCCGAGCGCCGAATGTTGAATTTTGAATTTTGAATTTTGAGTTTTAAGTGTTGAGCCGCGGCCAACTTAACATTCAGCATTCAACATTTAACACCGTCTTCAATCCGCCCAGTCCCGGGCGATCAGAAACTCCGTGTAAAGCTTCTCTTCCGGGCTGCCCGGCTCGGGCTTCCAGTCGTAGCGCCATTCGACCCGCGGCGGCAGCGACATGAGGATGGACTCGGTGCGTCCGCCCGACTGCAGCCCGAACAGCGTGCCGCGGTCGTACACCAGGTTGAATTCGACGTAGCGGCCGCGGCGGTAGGCCTGGAACGCGCGCTCGCGCTGCCCGTATGCCATCCCCTTGCGGCGTTCGAGGATGGGAACATAAGCCGGCAGGAAGCTTTCGCCCACGCGCTTCACGAGCGCGAAGCAGGTCGCGAAATCGGGCTCGTTGAGGTCGTCGAAGAAGATGCCGCCGACGCCGCGCGGCTCCGCGCGGTGCTTGAGGAAAAAATAGTCGTCGCACCACTTCTTGTAGCGGGGGTAGCGGTCCGCGCCGAACGGTTCGAGCGCGTCGCGGCAGGCGCGGTGAAAATGCCGCGCGTCTTCGGCGAACGGGTAGTAAGGCGTGAGATCCGTGCCCCCGCCGAACCACCAGACCGGGCTGGCGCCGGGCTTCTCCGCCAGGAAGCAGCGCACGTTCATGTGCACGGTGGGGAGGTACGGATTGCGCGGATGGAGCACCAGCGAGACGCCCAGCGCCTGGAACGAGCGGCCGGCGAGCTCCGGCCGGCCGGCGCTCGCCGACGGCGGCAGGTTCGCGCCATGGACGTGCGAGAAGTTCACGCCCGCGCGCTCGAACACCCTGCCTTCCTCGAGCAGGTGGGTAATGCCCCCGCCACCTTCGGGACGCGTCCATTCGTCACGGCGGAATGTCCGCCCATCCACCTCGGAGAGGCGGGTAACGATCGTCTGCTGCAACCCGACCAGGAACTGCTTGACGGCGGCGACGTCCACGGTCAACGGCGGGGGCAGTACGGTCGCACGGGTTACTTCGAGTCCTGCCTGAGGCCGAGCGCCTTGACCGCCTGGGCAATCTCCGCGTCTTCCCTTGCGATCAGCTTGCCGAACTCGGCCGCCGGCAGAAAGGCGGGCGCAACCAGCAGCTTCTCGGTGGCTCTTCCGAACTCGGGGGCCGTTACCGCCTTGCGGATCGCGTCTTCCAGCCTAGCTACGATGCGTGGCGGCGTGCCCCTGGGGACCGCGACGCCGCGCCACAGCTCGGCAACGGCATTCACGCCCTGCTCGCGCGCCGTCGGCACCTCGGGAAAAAACGGGTCGCGCGCGCCGCTCAGGGCGACCAGAGCTCGCACGGTGCCGGACTGCACGTGGCCGGCCAGCGCGCCCGGCAGCTGCATTACGGCGTCGACGTGGCCGCCGAGCAGGCTCGGCACCACCTGCGCGGCGTTGAATGGGACGTCCACGACCTGCGCGCCGGCCGTCCTGAACAGCCATACCGACGAGAAATGGGTATGGCTGCCCGTGCCGGAGTTGCCGACGTTGAGCTTGCCGGGGTTGGCTTTCGTGTGCTGCAAGAGGTCGCGCAGGCTTTTCCACGGCGCTTCGTTTCTCACGAACAGCAGCGGCGTCTCGATCTGCACGCGCGCGACCGGCACGAATGACTTGTAGTCGAACGGCAGTATGCCGGTGTGATAGGTGGTGGAGATCGAGTTCGAGTTCCAGACCAGGTGGTGGCCGTCGGGCGCCTGCGTTGCGGCGTACTGGTAGCCGACCGCACCGCCGCCGCCCGGCCGGTTCACCACCACGATCTGGGTGCCGAGCTGCCTGCCCATGCCCCCGGCCAGCACGCGCGCGGTAACGTCGGCGGAGCTGCCGGCGGGAAACAGCACGACGAATTCGATCGGTCTCTTGCCCGGGAAGGCATCCTGTGCCAACACCGCCTGGGGAACGGCGAGCAGCGCCGTGGCCGCGAGGAACCAAAGGGCAGCACGATATGGGACCGGCATGGGGGCGTCTCCTCTTTGCTTGTCCTCCGCGAGCAAGCCCTGGCGTTTCGCGGGGTGTGCGGGAATTCTAGCAGGGTGTTGAGGACGGGAGCACCCGCCTGACGGAGACGCGGATCCTGGCCAGATCAGTACGTGCCGCGGAAGGCGTCGTGGCCGCGCACGTAATCGCGGTTGGTCTGCGCCGGGTCGCGGTTGACCAGCGGGCGCGCGTAGAGCGGGTGGGTGAGGCTGCGCACTTCATGCTCGATGGTGAAAAGCGCCCCTCCGCTCTCGAGGTCGACGAGGTCGCGGAAGCGGTACTGGTGCTCGCTGCTCTCCTCGGTGATAAGCCCGCGCTCGAGCAGGCGGCGATGGGGTCCGGAGAAGTCCACGACGTAGATCTGCACATGGTGCCCGTCGTAATCCGGCAGCGGGCGCGCGGTCTCGCGAAACCGCAGCCGCTGCGCGGCGCTGACGGAAACAACGGCCGCCTCGCTGCCGGCAGCGCCGTTCAACTCGGCATGCGCCCCGAGTATTTCCCTGTAGAAACGCGCGATGCCGCGCGCGGCGCCGGGCGGCACGTTGAATTCCACGTAGGCAATCGCGAGTTCGGTGCCGCCGAACTCGAGCGCGGGCGCGTGGCAGCGGTAACGGTTGCCCCACGGGCACGTCGCCTCGACGCAGCCGTCGCACTCCTCCCAGGTGAAACGCGTTTCCGCGAGTAGCGGCGCCACTTTCTGCAGGCGGCGCTTGAGCGCGTTCAGGTCGGGCAGCACGATGCCGACGTGGCCGCGCAGCACCTGGATGCCGCGCGACGGCAGGTGAAACTGGTGGCGGCCGACGTTGACCCACATGTTCTCCACACCCGTCACGAGGTACGGGTCGCGCGTGAGGCCCAGGCCTGAAATATAGAAGATCGTCGCGAGGCGCTGGTCGGTGATGCAGACGTTGACGTGCTCGAGCAGCACGATGTTGCCCAGGTCCTGGCGCGCGCGGTCGTAGTTCATGGCCATGGCGGAAGCTTACTCCCTGGAGGCTCGTTCAGAACAACGGAATCCCCGCGTTACTTCCGGCTGCCGAGCCCACGGTGGCCGATGTCGCGCCGGAACTGCATGCCCTCGAAACGGATCTTCTCGACGATTTCGTAGGCGCGCCGCTGCGCCGCGCTCACGTTGCCTCCCAGCGCCGTGACGGTCAGCACGCGCCCGCCGCTGGTGACGGTGTCCTTGCCGTTCAATGCCGTGCCGGCATGAAAGACGTGGCTATCCTCTTCCGGCACCGGCAGGCCGTGGATCACATCCCCCTTGCGCGGGGCGTCGGGATAGCCGTGCGCGGCCAGCACCACGCTCAACGCGACGCGCCGGTCCCACTCGGCCTCCACCTTGTCGAGCGTGCCGGCAAGCGCGTGCTCGATCAGGGCGACGAGGTCGCTCTTCAACCGCATGATGATCGGTTGCGTCTCGGGGTCGCCCATGCGGCAGTTGAACTCCAGCACCCTGACCCGCCCATCCTGGGTAATCATCAATCCGGCATAGAGAAATCCGCTGTAGAGCGTGCCGTCCTTCTCCATCCCGGTGATCGCCGGCTGGATCACTTCGCGCATCAC
>CAYYZZ010000037.1:0-15586 GCA_964476235.1 uncultured Streptomycetaceae bacterium
TCGTGCCCGAAGAGCAGATCCGCAGCCCGATCGAGCACACCGCCTGCTTCGTCAAAGGCGAGAACGGCTGGCGACTCGTGGGATTCGGGCCGGGCGGGGGAAAGTAGGGACCGGCGACCGGTCGCCGGTCCTAGGGATGAGGGATGAGGGATGAGGATTTGCCCGCGTCGAATCACGACTCACGAATAACGACTCGTGTTTTTGTCCACACTCTACTGGCAATCACTCTAGCGATGACGGCCGCAGCCAGCCAGGCACTCGATATGCAGGGCCATCGCGGCGCGCGGGGGCTCGCGCCGGAGAACACGCTGCCGGCGTTCGCGAAAGCGCTCGGGATCGGCGTCACCACCCTCGAGATGGATTGCGCCGTCACCCGGGATGGCGTGGTGGTGGTGAGCCACGATCCTGCGCTCAATCCCGACATCACGCGCGGGCCCGACGGGAAATGGCTGGAGAAAACCGGCCCCGCCATCTGGAGCCTCACCTTCAACGAGCTTCAACGCTACGACGTCGGCCGGACTAACCCGGCGAGCGCCTATGCGAAGCGCTGGCCCGAGCAGCGGGCGGCGGACGGCACGCGCATTCCGCGGCTGGCCGACGTGTTCGCGCTCGTGCGGAAAAGCGGCAACGAGACCGTGCGCTTCAATATTGAAACCAAAATATCGCCTCTCGCTCCAGACGAGACCACCACTCCTGAGGATTTCGCTCGTAAGCTCATATCGGCCGTGCGGACGGCCGGGATGGCTGACCGCACGGCTATCCAGTCATTCGATTGGCGCACGCTCGCGGTCGTGCAGAAAGAAGCGCCCGAAATCGCAACCGTCTATCTCACCTCGGTCAGCGGCTTCATGGACAACATCCAAGCCGGCCGTCCGTCTTCGCCGTGGACGGCCGGCTTGCAGATAAGTCAATTTGGCGGCTCGATCCCACGCATGATTAAAGCAGCGGGTGGAGCAGTGTGGTCGCCGTATTCAGGCGATCTCACCCGCGAGGCGGTCAAGGAAGCGCAGGCGCTCGGCCTGAAAGTCGTGGTGTGGACGATGAACGAGCCCGCCGGCATGCGCCGCATGATCGAGATGGGGGTCGACGGCGTGATCAGCGACCGTCCCGATCTCCTGCGCAAGACCGCCGGCGAGATGGGCGTCGCGCTCCCGCCTTCAACACCGGTAGTGCCATAACACCCGCATTGCCCGTCCGTTGCTATTCCGGCGCGGTGAGGCGCATGGACGGCCGTGCATCCAGCCGGTCGAACCACCCGGAAAGATTCGGCAGGGAGGACCTCCACTTCACCTCGGGCAGGCGGAACTCGACGTAGCTCAAGCCGACGCTGATCGCCAGATCGCCCAGGTCCACCGTTCCGTTCGAGGACAGCAAAGCCTTGTCGCCTTCGAACACGTCCAGGGCGCGGGCCACGGAGGCGAGCCAGCGATCGGCCAGTGCCAGTTTACCGCCCGTATCATGGAACCGCCTTTCGATCGTCACGCCAAAAGCAGCGTCTATCAATCCGCGCCCCAGGCCGTACTTCCTGAGCGTCCGCACGCGCTCGCTCCCGCGCGGCGGAATCAACCGCAGCCCACCCCCGACTTCATCGAGGTGGTCGCAGATGCAGTTGCTGTCCACGATCGGGAGTCCGTCGTCGGTCAGCAGGGTGGGCACCTTTGAAAAGGGATTGGCTGCGAGCAGCTCGGAGGAACTCGCCCAGGGATCGGTCCATGCGAGCTCGATTTTCCGGGTCAGCCCTTTTTCATGAGCAACCACCATGACGAGGCGGGCGTAGGGGGAGGTCTTGTTAAGGTAGAGCTTCATTGCGATTTCCTTTTGTGAGATGCGGGCCGGCGGCGTGCAGGGGAGGCCTTGTGCGCGAGAGGCCGCACGCCCCCGCCACCAGGAGAAAACTCGCGATCAGCAGCGCGGTGGAGAAATTGCCGTCTGCGCCTATCGTGTAACTCACGCTGATCGGGCCCGCGATCTGCCCGAACGCAAATGCCGCGGTCATCGCGGCGATGAGACCCGTCGGGTTGCGGCCCCCGATTGCGCGCGCTTCCTGCATGCTGACCATCGTGATCACCATGAAAGTGCCGCCCACGAACAGGGCGGCGAGCATGATCGCGGCGATGCCGGGCCAGATGACGGGAAGCGCCACGCCGAACGCCATGATCAGCTGGCTCGCAATCCACACTTGGCGGTTGCTGAGAGCGCCGGACCGCACCGCTGCCGCCACGGTCGAAGCCGTCGCAGCCGCCCCGAATACCGGCCAGGACCAGCCGAAGACAGCGGGATCGTGAATCGCCTGCCGGGCCATGGCCGGCAGATACGTCGCGGGGATGATGTAACCGAAACCGGACGCGCCGAAACAGAGCACCAGGCGAATGGATTCACTGTTCCAGCCCGTCGCGCTTTCCCCTGAATGACCGGCAATTCGCGACGGGGCGTCACCGTCTGTTCCGAACGTAGTCCAGACGGCGGCTGCAACGACGAGCGAGAGAACCCCAAGGACGATCCAGGACTGGGCCGAGCCCACCGCGGCCTGCATCAGCGCCATGCAGAGTCCGCCCACGCCCATGATGCCGGCGCCGACACCCGCGAATACGAGTCCATTCAGCAACGGCCGGTGCAGCGGCGCGAGCCGATCGAGGCACCACGTGAACACGAAGATTCCCACCCAGGCGTTGGCGACCCCCGCGAGCAAGCGCAAGGCCATCCAGACCGGGAAACGGTGCTCGAAGCCCATGGCGAGGGTGGCCAAACCGATCACGACCAGGCCACCGCGTATCGCGATGGCGGCGGGAACGCGAATCGCAAGCGCGGACAACGCGCCGAGCAGGTAACCCAGGTAATTGGCGGAGGCCAGCCATCCGCCGTCTGCCACGGACAGCCCGGCGTCCTGCTGCATCATCGGCAGCAGCGGCGTGAATGCAAAGCGGCCGACGCCCATCGCGACGGCCAGCGCCGCCAACCCCGCGATCGCAACTTTGATTCCTGACGGCTTGAGCACGGGTATCCGGAGAAATGGCTGTTCGGGAAGCCATCATAGGTTGACAAATTCATTCTGAAAAATGAATAATAATGAACAAATCATTCTGTTTAAGAGAACATGGATTTCGCCGCCCTGCAGGTTTTCAAGGCCGTCGCGGACGAAGGCGGCATCAGCTCCGCCGCGAAGAAGCTCCACCGCGTCCAGTCCAACGTGACAACGCGCATCCAGCAGCTGGAGGCGTCGCTGGGGACCAAGCTGTTCGTGCGGGAAAAGCGCCGGCTGTTTCTCTCCCCCGCGGGGGAGCTGTTCCTCAAATACGTGGAACAGCTGCTTCAGCTCTCCGAACAGGCGCGCTCCGCCGTCATGGGCGACGCCCCGCTGGGTGTGCTGCGTATCGGCACGCTGGAGAGCACGGCGGCAAGCCGCCTGCCACCGTTGCTGTCCCGCTACCACAAGAAATATCCCGGTGTCCGGGTGGAACTCACGACCGGCACGACCGATGCACTGGTGGATGCCGTGATCAGCCGCAAGGTGGAGGCCGCGTTCGTCGCCAATTACGCCGGTGCCGATCAGCTGGAATCGGTGCCCGCCTTCGTTGAAGAGCTGGTCGTGGTCGCACCCAGGACTCACCCGAAAATCCGCAGCGCGAAGGACGTTCGCACCGACACCATCATCAGTTTTCCCTATGGCTGCGCCTACCGGCGCCTGCTTCAAGGCTGGCTCGCGACCGGAGGCATCGCGCCGGAACGGATCCTCGAGCTCGGCTCATACCATGCCATCGTCGCCTGCGTCGCCTCCGGCACGGGCATCGCGATAGTGCCGCGTTCGGTATTGGCGGCGACCAGCGCCGCGGCGGGCGTCGACGCCTATCCCGTTACGATCAAGAAAGGCGGGATTACGACTTCCCTGATCTGGCGCAAGGGCGAGATTTCCCTGCCGCTGAAGGTGCTGCGGGAAGAAGTCGTCGAAGGGAAGAAGAAAGCGCGCAGTTAATAGAGGCGCCGTTATTAGCGTTGGATACCGCAGACCGGAAAAGAGGAACAGAGTTGGCAACGGACCCCATAAAGATCGGCCTGCTGCTGCCGTCCACGGGGGTGGACTCCACCCAGGGCACCGACACCGTCAAAGGGTTCGAACTTTTCCTCAAACAAATCGGCGGTCGCGCCGGCGGGCGTGAGATCCGGCTGGTCAAGGAGGACGACCAGGCCAAGCCGGACGTGGCTCTGGTCAAAATCAAAAAACTCGTCGAGGTTGACCGCGTTGACTTCCTGATCGGCCCGATCAGCAGCGCGGTGGCGCTGGCGATTCGCAACTATGTGCACGAACAGGGCACCGCGCTCGTGGTGCCGGCCGCCTTTACCCGCGTGCTGACTTCCCCGCAGCAGGCATCGCCCGGCATCTTCCGTCTGAGCGAAACCAGCGACCAGTCGAATTACCCCATGGGCGCCTGGATCATGCAGCACACCTCTTACCGCAAGATGATCGTCATGGCTGCAGATTTTGCGGGGGGCCGTCACTCGGTAGAAGCATTCATGGCCGGATTCCGGGCGGCCGGCGGCGAGATCGCCGCGGAGATTTACCCGCCCTTCGGCACGTCGGATTTTTCTGTCTACCTGGGCCAGGCGAGCTCGATCAAGGCCGATGCGGTATATGCCTGGTTCGCCGGCGCGGACGCCGTTCATTTCGTGACGCAGTACCGCGATCGTGGTCTCAACCAGCGCCTGCCGCTGACCGGTCACTCCGCGTTGACAGTTGAAACCATACTGCCCGCGATTGGTGACGCGGCTCTCGGCATCGTGACCGTCGGGGCCTACAGCGCCGCACTCGATACTCCGGTAAACAAGCAATTCGTGCGGGATTACGACGCCGCGTACCAATCCTGGCCGAGCCGCTACAGCGAGTGCGGCTGGGACGCAGCCGCTCTCATCGCTACCGCCCTCAACGCGCTTAAGGGCGATCTGAGCGACCGTGGCCGGGTCCGCGACGGGCTAAAAAATGCGCTGCCCAGGATCAAGCCGCCGCGCGGGCCGATGCAGTTCGATGCGTACCGCCAGGTCATCACGCCGATCTATATCACCCGGACGCAGAAGCAGGACCAGCGCATCGTAAACGCCGTGATCGACACCATCCCGTCCGTGAGCCAGGAGGCGACTTGGGGTTGGTGGAACAAGAGCTAGTCCGTTTCAAGCCCTATTTATCCACAGCCCCAAACCGGACCCGCCCTCGACCTGCTTGGCGGTACCGGGCTCTGCTCAATCTGTACGCAGTTTCGCCCGCTTTTTCATCGCCTTGCCGTACATTTTTCCAGTAAAAACGAGCATTTAAGAAATAGTTCAAAAAGGCTATTGCTTTAGAAAAATCAGACTACTATCATCAGATGCAAAGTTGCATGCAACCACAACATATTGTGGTTGTATGGCGGAGAAGGTGGTAAGAAAAAACCCGCCATTTGGCGGGTTTTGTAGTAACGGCGGTGTGGCTGAGTGGCAAGGCGCGGGGTTTGCAACCCCCAGCAGGGCGATCATGTCCAGTGAGGCGCCCTCGTCCGTTCGACCCGGACCACCGCCTTCGCAGCATGGGCGAACTTGGGAAACCAAGTTCGCCCTTTTTTTCCTACAGGGCCGAAGATTATGCCCCAATCCACAATCTGTTGCGCGTCAATCTATTGCCACTACGACAGGTAGCATAGCATTACTTTCTAAACTCATACAAATATTTATCAAATACTTAGTACTATTTTGATAACTCTTTAATAATCATTTAGTTGTGATATTCTACCGTCCCTTTGATTTTTCTAAAAGCACACAATGGCCCACGTTCCACAAGACGGCCAGCCGGAGGTTGCGAGCGACATCGCCACTCTAGGAAAGCAATACAAGGTGCAAATCCCAAAAAAATGCATGGTGATCGTTGGCTGGTCCTTGGACAAACCAGTCCCGCTAGTAGCCGAGCTAGTTGAGGCCGGTCGAGTTCGCCTGTGCCTCGAGTCCCAAATACTTCCGGAGATCCAAGCGAGACGCGCCGAGATTCAACAAGACGACGCGCCGAACAGATTGGAGCTGCTCGGTGTGCTTGATGATAGATACCGCAGCGCAATTTTCTACACCAAGGGGAGTGAAAAATCGGTGACGTTGGAGCAAAGAACGGTTGTGTACCTGGGTGTGCTACCGAATGACGATCGAACGCTCTTTGTCGAGGCGACGAAAGAAACTATCGACATAATGTCGCTTACCTACCGAAACCGTCGTCTGGAATTGCTGAAAGACTCTACTAGCGCCTAGCATCTGCCAGGCACTAGGTCAGTTGGCTGTAACCTCCAAACAATGGCATCCCTCCAACCATCTTCTTGATGTTTGTCATGCGGCCGCTTGATGTTGATAAAGGTATTTCTGAAAGCCAACGAAGACCTTTCCAATCTCTTCCGGTCTCCCCAGGTCGGCCACCGCATCGGCGATGGCGTTGTGGTACTTAAGCTTCAGCAGCGGCGATAACTTTTCCTGCGCGAGTTCATCCACGCCTACCTTCACATATTGGGACAGCACGAAGTCGAGGAAGACCTGCTGCTTGCTGTTGAAGTGCGTGCTAATGATGATCTTCGCTTTCTGCGCCCGTTCCTCGCGGGTGAGGGTGGGAAGCGCGTAGGCGACGTGAGCCAGCACGTCGAAGAGGTCACTCTTCTCGGCGTCAATGATCCGCTGCATCTCGGCCAGTTGCTCTTTGCCAAACCCCTTCTCGGCCAATCCTTGCAGAAGCCTAGCCCGTGTATCCGGGGCACTCCACAGGACGCGCAGTTCTGCTTCGTCTTTGAAGAATTCAGGTAGCTTGCCGAAGAGCATTTCCATGAACTGTTGGGCCGACATCGGGGTACCGTCGGGGTGCCAAAAGCTCGTGACCATCATGTGCTGGATAGTGCGTGCCTTGCCGTCAGCCAGTTTGACTTTAACCTTCTTCGTCGCTTCGTATTCGGGGCGCGGCTCCTTGATTTTGTCTGGTTGCTCCTCATTGCCCTGCTTACCGCCATCACCGGCGCTGGTGTTATCGATCGGCTCCCCATCCCACTCTGGGTCGCTGAAGTGGTGGTGCGCCTTCACGAAGTCGTAGATCGTGAAGTAATCCTTGCCGTCGTAAAGCCGTGTGCCACGGCCGATGATCTGCTTGAACTCGATCATCGAGTTGATCGGGCGCATCAGAACAATGTTGCGGATGTTGCGCGCATCTACGCCGGTCGAGAGCTTCTGCGAGGTGGTGAGGATCGTCGGGATGCTTCTCTCGTTGTCCTGGAAGTCCCGCAGGTGCTGCTCGCCGAGCGTGCCGTCGTCAGCGGTCACCCGCTGGCAATAGTTCGGGTCTGTGCTCGCTTTCATCTGGTTGACGAGGTCGCGGACGGCTAGGGCGTGATTTTGCGTTGCGCAGAAGACCAACGTTTTTTCGTTCTGGTTGATCTGCTCCATGAAGAGCTTCACGCGGTGGGCTTCACGCTCCTTGATCTCGATGATCTTGTTGAAGTCTTTTTCTTCGTAGCGCTTGCCGCTTTCGATCTCACCCTCGATCAACTTGTCATCCGGCGTGTAGACATACTCGTCGAGCGTCGTGGAAATCTGCTTTACCTTGAAAGGCGTCAGGAAGCCGTCGTTGATGCCTTCCTTGAGCGAATAGACATATACAGGCTCGCCGAAGTAGGCATAGGTGTCCACGTTGTCCTTGCGCTTGGGAGTCGCCGTGAGGCCGAGCTGTACCGCCGGGGCGAAGTAGTCGAGGATGCCGCGCCAGTTGCTCTCGTCGTTGGCCCCGCCGCGATGGCACTCGTCGATGACGATAAAGTCGAAGAAGTCCGGGGGATACTCGCCGAAATAGGGCGACGGCTTCCCATCCTTCGGTGGACCGCTCATGAAGGTCTGGAAGATGGTGAAAAATAGGCTGCCGTTCTTCGGTACCTTGCCTTTCTTCCGGATGTCCTCCGGTTCGATCCGCACCAGAGCGTCCTCCGGAAATGGGGAGAAAGCATTGAATGCTTGATTCGCAAGAATATTTCTATCGGCAAGGAACAGGATGCGCGGCCGGCGAGACGGTTCACGGCTCAGATTCCAACGGCTGTGGAAGAGCTTCCACGCAATCTGAAACGCAATGAAGGTCTTGCCCGTGCCGGTAGCGAGCGTGAGCAGGATTCGCTGCTTATCGGCCGCTATCGCTTCCATGACACGCTCGATGGCGACGTCCTGGTAGTAGCGTGGCAGGAAATACCCGCTCTTGTCCTCGAACGGCACGGCGGCGAAGCGATCACGCCAGGCGTTCGCTTTGGCGAAGGTCAGTTTCCACAGTTCGTCCGGCGTTGGGTAACGCGGCAGCTCGCCCTCTTTGCCGGTCTGCATGTCGATGCCGTAGATGCCGCGCCCGTTCGTGGAGTAGGTGTAGCGGACGGCAAGCTTCCCGGCATAGTTCTTGGCTTGCGCCACCCCTTCACTCATCTCTTCGTCCCACGCCTTGGCCTCGACGACAGCCAGTTTGTGGGTGCGATAGATCAACACGTAGTCGGCGGTGAGCGGTTTGCCGCGCTTGCCGTGACCTTCGATGCGACCCAACGTGATCGGATACTCCCGGCGGATGCGGCTACCTTCGACGACACCCCAGCCCGCCGCTTTCAAGCCGGGATCGATGTGCTCCGCTCTGGTTTCGGCTTCGTTCATGGGCGGTTCTACAGATTGCCGGTGAAGGCTTGGTGCAACAGCGACTGTTTCAACGCGTCCAGCGCGGCGAGCTTGCGCTGGTAGATGGATTCGAGGCGTTGTGCTCGCGCCAAAAGTGAATCAAGTTCTGCGACGATGCGTTTTTGCTCAGGGGGAGAAGGCACCGGAATTTTGATCTCACCCAAATTGCCGCGGCTAATGCGGTTTCTGGTTGTGCCAGTAATTTCCTCATTAACATCCGCCAAATATTGCGGTGACTGTGCGTAGTAATTGAAAAACTCAGGTAGCAACTGTTTGGTGTCAAAACGAACGATAGTGCAATCGACCGCCGTAATCATTCGCTGGCCTGTGTCCGGAATAATGCACGCGCGGCCGATAGGATCGGGCAATCGAGAAATTAAGCAGTCGCCTGGAACTATTTCTGTGCAATTAAGCCTTCGAAATGTGGCTTCAGAAATGAAGCGCGCCTTTTCTACTCGATTCTTAAAAACGCCAGTGCCGACGTTGCCGGTTTGAATCAGGCGGATACCATCTTCGGACTGATCTTTACTTTCAATCCAATCGCCATCGGCGAATGTCGTGCAAACTTCCGCGAGCTTTTTCCTCTGCCATTTTCCGCCTTGCGCGATAAAAATTGTTTTCAAATCGTCTGCAAAACTCGTCTCTTCGTGTTCAAAATCGCAAGTCGCTATCTCCGCCATGATTTCATTTGGGCGCCGATGCGCCAGTGGGGGAGCAGCGTTTGGGTTTCTCACAGAGAGGTCGAAAATCGTCCGGTCGATGCTCCCTGCGTCCACCCTCCAGGATTTAGCCGAATCGGTAAAAGACTTCTGTAGGTTGATGAATTCCGATAGGTCGGTGTCATTGAGCGAGTTCGTCTTACCCATGTTCCGCCCGGGGTCGAGCTGATAAAACCAAATGTTGCGCGTAGGTGGACCCTTCTCAAAAAAGAGCACCACGGTCTGAACACCTGCTCCCAGAAACGTGCCTTTGGGGCAATCAAGCACGGTGTGCAGGTTGCATTCCTCCAGTAGTTTTTTGCGGAGGCTCACAGAGGCGTTGTCAGTGTTGGAAAGGAAGGTGTTTTTGATGACCACGCCGCCGCGCCCGCCGGCTTTGAGTATTTTGATGAAGTGTTGAAGGAAAAGGTAGGCGGTCTCTGCAGTGCGGATGGGGAAGTTTTGCTGTACTTCCTTGCGCTCTTTGCCGCCGAAGGGCGGATTGGCCAGCACCACGTCGAAGCGGTCTTTTTCCTGAATATCGGCGAGGTTTTCGGTGAGCGTGTTGGTGTGGATAATGTTGGGCGCCTCGATGCCATGCAGGATCATGTTCATGATCCCTATAACGTAGGCGAGGGATTTCTTTTCCTTCCCATAGAAGGTACGAGTTTGCAGAGTAGTAAGGTCTTTGGTGGTAAGGCCTTTTTTTGTCTTGAGGTACTCAAAGGATTCGCACAAGAAGCCCGCCGAGCCAACCGCGCCGTCGTAGATGCGCTCGCCTATCTTGGGTTTCACGACCTGCACGATTGCGCGAATGAGGGGGCGCGGGGTGTAATACTCGCCGCCATTGCGCCCGGCATTGCCCATATTTCTGATTTTGGCTTCGTAGAGGTGACTGAGCTCATGCTTCTCGGTCTGTGAGCGGAAGCGCAATTCGTCAATGTGGTCGATGATCTCGCGCAGGTTGTAGCCGCTGGAGATCTTGTTCTTGATCTCCCCGAAGATCTCCCCGATCTTGTATTCGACGGTGTTCGGCCCGCTGGCCTTCTGCTTGAATCCATGCAGGTAGGGGAAGAGCTTCTGATTGACAAAATCACGCAGGTCATCGCCGGTTTGAGCCCGGTTGTGGTCGATCTTCCCGTCCTTGTCCTTGGGCGCGGCCCAGCTCTCCCAGCGATAGGGCTTATCGAGGATGAAACTGTATTTCTTGCCCTCGAGTTTGGCTTCGTCGGCCTTGTCCTGTTCCAGCGCGTCGAGGTATTTGAGGAAGAGGAGCCAGGAAGTTTGCTCGGTGTAATCGAGCTCGGTGGTGCAACCGGCTTCTTTCCAGAGAACGTTGTCGATGTTTTTGAATGCTTGTTCGAACACGGAGACCTATTCCTTTTGAATTATTGTCATAGCAGCTAATTGCTGTACTTGAGTCGAGCCAACGTAGATATGTCAGAGGCCGGACACAAGCGGTATGACGCGACGCTGCTAGGCTGTCGGCTGCATATAAAAGTTAGCCGCCATTTGAGGACTCCTCAAGAATTCCGATGGCTTGCCGCACACGTGCGAACAACTCGTCAAACGTAATGATCGTAACCCCCAAAGTGCGCTCGCGCAGCAGTTCGAAATCATTCTTGAGACTATGAGTGTTTAATTCAGTAGCAGCTGTGCCTGCAATGATGACGCAACGGGGTTCGCCTAGGGTAAACCCCTGGCTGCTTGTTTCCGACAGCGAGCCAAAATTCTTAGTGAGACTTTGTCGATATCGCAGCACTTGCGCGACAGCGCCACTTAAGTCGGGTGAAAGCGGGTGAATGTCGTCACGGTACTCCTTCCCCAGTAACTTAGTGGTAGGAGTCTTAATCTCGATGAGCAGAAGGCCTCCTGTGGCTACCGCCCGAGCAAGAAAATCTACAATCTTTCCTCCTTTGTTGTTGAAACGCTTGCCGCCAACGTATGCCTTCTCAGTGATGAGCAAAATGGGATAAGCAAAAACTTGAGACAGCACAGCAGTGTGTTCGCTGAGAAGCGTTTGCCAGAACTCTTCGGAAGAATTGTTACGGTTCTGTTCCCACTTTGAGAGCGCGGCCTTCATTGCAGCAAGCCCAAGAAGCGATGTGAGGCCCGGAAGATGATCAGGCGAAAGAGACGAGAGCCGCTCTGCAACCGCGGGTGTGGCAGCAGACGATGCAATCCACCGGACTATTTTAAGCAGAGTAGCGATGGCGTCTTTGGGGTGCGCATCAAGGAATGCCGTCAGATCCTGCTCCCCGAGGGCTAGAAATTGCACCAGACCAGCTTCGAGCTTAACGAAAGTTTGCCGCCCTTGTGGAAGTCCCTGTTCCCGCTTGAGTTGATATAGGGAACGTAAGCCGTCACCTAGGGCGAGTAGCTCTGACGAATGTAAGTCAAGCTTGAAGGACTCCCCCTTCTTGACGCTGGTGAGCGAGTCGGCGTTGAGGGGAATCCATTCGTCCTTCTTACCCTTTCGTTGGTACACGAATGCGCCTCGGACGCAAGCACTAGGATTGTCAGAGTTGTCAACAAGCGTGGGCAGAAAAACGAGACGTACTTGATTGGTCTCGCGCAAGACGATGGGTGTGCAGTCCGCAGTGTGAGCGGATGTCGAGCGGGTTTCTAAGGTCTCCACTTTGCTCCCTTCGTGTGCGTGATCGTCAAGCGGCTAATGAGTGAATTGATTGACTTGCTAGTAGATGGACGTTTTACGATCTCTGCATCACCCATCACCCATCACGCTTTCAGTAGCTGGTGGGCCAGCTCGCGAGCTTGTGCTCGCCAACGCCGTTCTTGAGGCGCTTGCGATGCACCTGCAGCATGCGGATGAGGAAGTCGCGCGTGTCGCGCGGGTCGATGACATGCTGCGCCTCGTAGAGCCGCGCGAGTTCCCATGGAGTGGTGTCGCGGTTGACCTCCGCGACGAGCTGTTTGAATCGCTCCGGGTCGTCCTGCTCCTTCACCCCGTGGAGCACGTTGACCGAAACGCGCGGGTCCATGAAGCCCAGGTCGGCGGACGGCCAGCAGGCCAGCTCGTCGGTGTTCCTGCCGCCGCCCATGTTGATGAAGGCCTGGCCGTAGCTCTTCCTCATGATGACCGTGACGCGCGGCACGGTCACGAGCGAGAGCGCGTTCATCCAGTTGATGACCTTGCCCGGCATGCCGCGCAACTCGCCTTCGACCCCGATCAGGAACCCCGGCACGTCCACCAGGAACACGATTGGGATGTTGAAGGAGTCGCACAGCACCATGAAGCTGGTTGTTTTCTGGCACGCGTCGGCGTCGAGCGCGCCGCCCTTGAACATCGGGTTGTTGGCAATGAAGCCGACGCTTTTGCCGTCGAGGCGCGCCAGCACGGTGGAAACCGACCGGCCGTAGCGTTCCTTGAGTTCAAAGCCGGAGTCCCTATCCGCGACTGCCGTGATCACCTTGCGCACGTCGTAGACCTTATTGCGGGCTTCCGGGACTATGTCCAGCATGTTCCGGCACGCGTCTCCGGATCCTGCCGGCAGCGGGTGCTCGGGCGGCGCTTCCATCGCGTGCGCCGGCATGTAGGCGAGGAATTTCTTTACCGCGTCGAGCACCTGCTCGTCGGTTTCCACCGCCAGGTCCACGAGGCCGGAAATGCCCGTGAGGAGTTTCCAGCCGCCGAGCTCCTCGGGATCCACCGGCTTGCCGATCGCGATCGAGGTTACGTTGGGGCTCGCGATCGCCATCACCGAGCCCTTGCGCATCACGACGAAATCCGACATCGCGGCGTACCAGGTCGAGGAGCCATAGCACTGGCCCATCAGCGTCGCCGCCCACGGCGACTCGCGCAGGCGCTGGTATTCGGTCGGATCCTGCGCAAGGATGGCACGGCCCGCGGCGCCCATGCGGTCGGGCATGCGCGCGCCGGAAGACTCGCCGAGAAAGACCAGCGGCATGCCGTAGCGGCACGCGGCCTGCTTCACGTGGCGGATCTTCTTCATGTTAATGACGCTGCTGGATGCGCCGAGCACGGTGAAATCGTTGGACACGATCGATACCTCGCGCCCGGCGATGCGCGCGAAGCCCGCCACCTTGCCGTCGGCGGGGGTCTTGTGGCGCACCTCCGCGCGGATCGCGCGCGCGTGGCGCCCGGTTTCTGCGAAACTGCCGGGGTCCACCAGGTAATCAATGCGCTCGCGCGCGTTCAGGTGGCCTTCCGCCTTGCGCTGCGCGAGCTTTTCCCGCCCGCCCATCGCCAGCGCCTCGGCGGTTTTCTCTTCAAGCTGCTTCAGTGCATCCTTGGTCGTCACGTTATTCCCTCAGAAAAGCGTGGGTCGTACCCCTCAAGGGGTATTGAAAAGAATGATTCGTGAATCGTGATTCGAGTGCCACAACAATGCTCCCCTCCTTTTCAAGGAGGGGTGGCATGAAGCGCCGGGGTGGTTATCGCCATCGACACGCAGAAAACATCGTCCACCACCCCCGCTGCGTCGCAGCGACCCCTCCTCGGACAGGAGGGGAGTAAACCGCCCATGATTCGTCCTGCCTCACTCGTCACTTCGTCACTCGTCAGTCCGCGCGGATGCCGGCCTCTTTCACGACCTTCGCCCACTTGGCGATCTCGGCTTTGACGAACGCGGCGTATTCGTCCGGTGTCATGGGCGTGAACTTCGCCCCCTCATTTACCAGCCTCTTCTGGATATCGGGCGCCTGCATGATGCGGATGGTTTCGGCGTTCAGCTTGTTGACAATATCCCTCGGCGTGCCGGCCGGCGCGAACAGGCCGATCCAGTTCGTGACCGAGTATCCGGGGAGCGCGGCTTCCGCTATGGTCGGCAGCTGCGGCGCGGCCGGCGAGCGGGCGGAGCTGGTCACGGCGAGCGCCTTGAGCCGCCCGGCCTGCACCTGCGGCAACACCGTCGGCATGGTGGCGAACAGCAATGAAGTCTGGCCTGCGAGCAAATCGACGATCGCGGGCACGTTGCCCTTGTACGGGACGTGCACCATGTCCACTTTCGCCATGGACTTGAACAACTCGCCGGACAGGTGGCCCGCGGTGCCGTTCCCCGCGGACGCATAGCTCAGCTGTCCCGGCCGCGCTTTGGCCAGCGCGATCAGTTCTTTCACGGTCTTCACCGGCACCGACGGGTGCAGCACCAGCAAGCCTTCGGCTTCCATGACCAGCGACACGGGCGCGAAGTCCCGGATCGGGTCATAGCCCAGCTTGCTGAACAGGCTAACGTTGACGGAGTGGGTACCGATGCTGCCCATCACCAGTGTGTAGCCGTCGGGCGGGGACTTGGCAACGATTTCAGCGCCGATATTGCCGCCGGCGCCGGGGCGGTTCTCGACCACCGCAGGCTGTCCCCAGGCTTCGCTGAATTTTTGCCCGATGACGCGCCCAAACAGGTCGGCGATGCCGCCCGCCGGAAACGGGACGACGATCCGGATCGGCTTTACGGGATAGCTTTGCGCATTCGCGCAAGCCATCCCAAGGCAAAAAGCAAAAGGCAAAAGGTAAAAGTAAAAACTACCCCTCTTGCCGTCACGCCTTTGTGACTTGTGCCTTGTGACTTGTGCCTTGGCCTTCATCCTTTCCCCTTTCCCCTTTCCCCTTTTCCCTTTTCCCTTTTGCCTTTTGCCTTTTGCCTTAGTCCCTCATCACTCTCCCTTGATTCCTGCCGCCTTGATCACCTTGCCCCACTTCACGATCTCGTTCTGCACGAACGCCGTGTACTGCTCGGGGGTGTTGCCGACGGGGTCGGCGCCCATGCCCTGCATCCGCTCGCGCAGGTCCGGAGTGTTCAGCGCGCGCACGATCTCGCTGTTCAATCGGTCAACGATGGGGCGTGGCGTTTTCGCCGGGGCGGCAACCCCGAACCACGACGTCACTGCAAATCCCGGTATTCCGCTCTCCGCCACCGTCGGAATCCCGGGCGCGGCCGGCGTGCGATTCGGCCCGCTCAGCGCAATCGGCCGCAGCTTCCCCGCCTGCACGTGCCGAATCGCAGCCGGCACGTTGGCGAAATAGAGTGATACCTCGCCGGCCAGCAGCGCCGTGAGCCCCAGCCCGCTCCCTTTGTAGGGGATGTGCACCCATTTTGTCCCGGTCATGTACTGGAACAGCTCGGCGGAGAGATGCGGCGTGGTGCCGATGCCGGAAGATCCGTAATTGATTTCGCCCGGGCGCCTCTTCGAGACCGCGATCAGCTCTTTCACGGTCCTTGCCGGCA
>CAYYZZ010000038.1:0-15336 GCA_964476235.1 uncultured Streptomycetaceae bacterium
CTGAGGCGCAAGACCCGCGTCGTCTACCAATCCTCGGACGTGAAGCGGCGCCATGCGCCGGACCGGTCGCGGTTCCGCGTCGCCATCGTCGGTCACCTGCGGGGCGAGAAGGACCCGTTTCGCGTGGTCCTGGCTCTCCGCCGCATCGACCGTGCCGCGCCCGTCGAAGTGTTGCAGCTCGGTGCCGCGCTGGAACCGGACATGCGGGCGCGAGCGAGAAGCTGGATGAAGCTCGAGCCCCGCTACCGCTGGCTCGGCAGCGTGTCGCATGGGACGGCGATGCGCTGGCTCGCGTCCAGCCACGTGCTGGTGGTGAGCTCGGTGATGGAGGGCGGCGCCAACGTCATCTGCGAGGCGGCGCGCATCGGCGTTCCCGTGCTCGCGTCGCGCGTGCCGGGTAACGTCGGCATGCTCGGGCGCGATTATCCGGGCTATTTCCCGCTGTTTGATGACCGGGCGCTGGCGCGGCTGATCGAGCGCTGCCGTAAGGATGCAGCCTTCTATAAGAGGTTGCGCAAGGCGCTGTTGCAGAGGCGTGCACTCTTTGCGCCGAGCGCGGAACGGGCAGCGTTGAAGCGTTTGTTGCAAGGGTTGCCGACCGGCGATTAATCAGCCTCGAACAACTCGCCGAACAGTTCCCGTAATGTCTCCTTTGCGCCAGCCAGCGCGCCGCGCCCCCTTGCCGTGATCAGGTATCGAGAACCGATATGGTAGCATCGGAACGCTTGGGCGAAACGGTAAAATGGTCCGCTAATATGTCTCGTTCAAAGGCGCGCAAGGATCTCAATCGCCATCCGGGAGCATTGGCCGAGGAAACGTCTAAACGACGCAACTCGCGCCTCAAACGTGCGTTGACGGCCGCCGCCGCCGTCGTCGCCATCACCGCCGTCGTCGTTACGGCATGGCTCTGGTGGGCCGCGAGGCAAGAACTCTCCAGTTTGAAAGCAGCAGAGGCTTTTCTAAGCGAAAGCACCGCTCACGTTCGTCCGGGTGAGCGTGTCTTTTATCGAGCTGCGCCGCCGCTTTCGGGGCCGCATGATCCCGTCGCGACCGCACCGGGCTACTACAATGAGATTCAGCCACTGGAGAAGCTGGTCCATGCCCTCGAGCATGGCAATATCGTGATCTATGTCGAGCGTCCCGATCCGGCGGTATTGCAGATCTTAAGGAAATGGGCCGATCAGTACTCCGGTCGGTGGGATGGGGTGATCGTGACACCGTATCCCGGTCTCAAGCAGTCGATCATCCTCACCGCCTGGCAACGCAAGCTTCATCTCGAAGAATTCGATATCGCGGCGGCGACAGCGTTTATCGACAAATTCCGCGGCCGCGGTCCCGAAAACCCGGTACGTTGATCGCTAAAAGCGTTCCAGTTCGCGGCGCGGTAGACTGACGCGCGCTCGGCCGAGGACATTTCGAGCTCATGCGCGCCGTCGGCGTTTTCATAGCGACCACCGTCGCGGAGATCGCCGGCTGCTATTTCGTGTATCTCTGGATGAAAAAGGCGGCGCTGGCGCGGCTGATCGAGCGCTGCCGCGCGGACGCTTCCTTCTACAGGGGGCTCAAAAGCGCGGCGTTGCGGAGACGCGCGTTGTTCGCTCCGGGCGCGGAACGGGCGGCGTTGAAGCGCCTCCTCCTGGCCCTGCCGGCTCGCGCGCGCGGCGCAGAAACAGATGGCGGATGAGCCGCCGGCAGGCCTGGAGCCGGATGATCAATAATCGTCTTCGAATAGTTCACCGAACAGTTCCGTCACCTTCTCCTTCGCGGCGGCGAGCGCCTTGCGTCCCTGTGCGGTGATCCGATAGTTGCGGCGCATCCTGCCAACCACGACGCGCGGCCAGGAACGCAGGTAACCCGCTTCCTCCATGGAATGCAGCATCGGGTAGAGCGTCCCCGCGCTCAACTTGTAACCGTGCCGGCTGAGCTCCTCGATGACACCGAGACCGAATACGGCCTCGCGGCTCGCGTGATGCAGGATGTGCAGGCGGATCAACCCGCCGTAGAGGCCCGCGTCCTTCATGCCGGCAGCACCTTCACATCATTCCCTGCGCCAGTTTGACGGCCACGCCGCCGGCGGCGGTCAGCAGCACGACGAGCCACGGGGGCACCTTCCAGAACATAAGCAGCACCAAGCCGGCGAGCGCGAGTCCGAAATCGGCGGCGGAGCGGATCGCGTTCGTCCAGACCGGGTCATAGAGAAAGGCGAGAAGCAAGCCTACGACCGCCGCGTTGACTCCGATCAGTGCCGAACGCATGGGACGAAAGCGCCTGAGCGCATCCCAGAAGGGCAGCGGCCCGATCACGAGCAGGAACGATGAGGCAAAGATGCCCGCCAGGCAGACGAGGGCGCCGATCCAGCCGTTGGGCGGGACCGTCGAGACGGTGCCGAGATAGGCCGCAAAGGTGAACAGGGGCCCCGGGACGGCCTGCGCGGCGCCGTAGCCCGCGAAAAAAGCTTCAGGGGATACCCATCCCGGGGGCCCCACTTCAGCCTGCAGCAGCGGCAGCACGACGTTCCCGCCGCCAAACACCAGCGATCCGGCGCGATAGAAGCTGTCCAGCAACGCCAGCGTTTGGGAGGAAGGAAACGCTGCTCGTAGCGCGGGCAGTGCGAAGAGCAGCCCGAAGAAAAGCGCCAGCGCCGCAATGGCCGCTGTGCGGCTGACGTTCGCGCCGATCGCGACGTGCTCGCCGTCCTCGCTTGCTTTGAACAGCCGCCAGCCGACGATGCCGCCCGCGACAATCGCGCCAATGAAGCCCAGCGGGGTGGGCCAGATCATGACGACGATCGCGGCGAGCGCGGCCAGGGTGACGCGCGGCGCATCCGGCGTCAGATTGCGGGCCATGCCCCAGATCGCCTGCGCCACTACCGGTACCGCCACTACGGTAAGGCCATGCAGCCAGTCCAGATCGACTCGGTTGCCCAGGGCGATGATGCCGAACCCGAACAGGATGAGAGCGAGCGCGGAAGGGGAAGTGAAGGCAATCCATGCCGCGAAAGCGCCGGGCAAACCGGCCTGCGACAAGCCGATGCCGATCCCGACCTTGCTGCTCGCCGGACCCGGGGTGAACTGGCACAGAGCGACCAGATCGGCGTATGCCCGGTCGGTGATCCACTTGCGGCGGTTGACGAATTCCTCGCGGAAATATCCCAGGTGGGCGATAGGCCCGCCGAAGGACGTCAATCCGAGCTTCAGGAAAGTCGTGAATACATCGAGGATCCGTTGCGGCTTGCTGGTTGTAGCGGGGGCTGTCTGCAGGTCGGGGCTTGGCATTTGGCTTGCCTTCGTTATCGACTAACGATATCGTATACCGATAATGATGGGCAACTCAATGGCCCGGGCGCCGCAAGCGGCACGTGGGCGCGTCTGCCCCGCGCGGGCGCGAACCGCCGGGGTTGATTTTCAGGGAGGACTCGAATGAACCATCCACCCGAGTTTCTGGCGCTCGTCGACGAAGCGAGGAAGAGAATCAGGGAGCTTTCGCCGGAGGAGGCCGCGTCGCTGATCCAGGCCGGCGCGCTGGTCATCGACGTGCGGGACAAGGACGAATTTTCGGGCGAGCGTATCGACGGCGCCGTCAATATCAGCCGGGGCACGCTCGAGATGCGGATTTCCGAAGCGGTCCCGGACAAGAGCGCCACGATCGTGTGCTATTGCGCGGGAGGAAATCGGGGCGCGCTGGCCACCGATACGCTACGGAAAATGGGATACGTGAACGCGGTGTCGATCGCCGGCGGATTGAAGGCGTATATAGCCAAAGTCTAGGAGCTGCGCAAAGACCGGCGGTATGCCGGCCCGACAACGCCTTTGCGCTATGCTTTTCTGGTAACCCAGCGCATCAACACGATGGCCAGCAACGCGCCGACAATCTGGCCGACCAGAAAGCCAGGCATGTCGTTCGGGCTGATGCCGGCGAACGTATCGCTGAAGGATCTCGCGAGCGTGACGGCGGGATTCGCAAATGACGTCGACGCGGTGAACCAGTAGGCCGCCGTGATGTATCCGCCGACCGCGTAGGGTACCGCCGAAGGGCGGGCATTGACGGTCCCGGCGATTACGCACAAAAGCCCGAATGTTGCGATGGCTTCGCTCAAGACGAGAGGCCAGCCCGGTCGCGCGTTCTGCGCAGCGGTGAACAGCGGCTCGCCGAACATGAGGTGAGCGGCGGCGACACCCGCGAAGGCGGCGGCAATCTGAACGACGGTGTAGACCGGGACCTCACGCCATTTCAAACGGCCCCACGCCGCCTCTGCGATGGAAACCAACGGATTGAAGTGAGCACCGGAGACGGGGCCGAAGGCCAGTATCAGTGCTACGAGTCCCGCACCGGTCGCAATGGCGTTGGCGAGTAGCGCGATTGCGGTATTGCCCGCGGCCAGTCGCTCTCCCATGATCCCCGAGCCGATGATCGCGGCGAGCAGCAATGCGGTCCCGATGGCCTCCGCGGCGACGCGTTTCGCCAGAGTCACGCCTTCGTCCTGCCGATTTCTATTATCCTTTGCTCCGCGGCCAGACGGTCGAGGCCCCGCAGCGGCAGGCTGACGAGCATCCGGACTCGCGTTGCGATCTGGCGGTAAACCGACTCGGACTTCGCCCGCTTTTCGTCCGGGGAACCCTGGAACGCGGCGGGATCCTCGAATCCCCAGTGCGCCGTGATGGGATGTCCCGGCCAGACCGGACATACTTCGCCGGCCGCGCTGTCGCAAACGGTGATTACGAAGTCCATCTGCAGCGCAGCGGGCCCGCCGAACTCGCCCCAGCTCTTGCTGCGCAGCTGATCCGTCGGATGCCCGTTGCGCTCGAGCAACTCTAGGGTGTAGGAATTTACCGTTCCGGCGGGATGGCTGCCTGCGCTGTACGCCTTGAAGCGGTCCTTGCCTAACTGGTTCAGCAGAGCTTCCGCCATTACGCTCCGGGCTGAGTTGCCGGTACAAAGGAACAACACGTTGTAGACACGGTCCACGCGATCCTCAACTCGCGCGCGGCATGCAACAGGCTGCTTTGTCCGTGATCTGTATCGGCTCGCCCCGTGCCGCGCGATCGTCGCCGAACATGGGAACGCTCGACAGCGTATGGAAGGTTTCCCATGCGATGCCTTGCGGGTCGACGGTCCAGTGCTTGTTCGATTTGGCGTAGCAGCATGCGGCGTCCCGCTGCTCCACCACGGGATTCTCCGCGCCAACCAGGCGTCCGCGCATTTCCTCCAGCTCCTCGTCCGACTCCACTTGTATCCCCAGATGGTTCAGCCCGCGGGTTTCGGCCCGCGTGGATATGGCGAAATTGACGCGGGGATCTTCGAGCACCCACTTGGCGTAGTCGTCCTTGACCACCGTTGGCTCTGAATGAAAGAGCGAGGAATAAAACCGAATGCTTTGCTGGAGATTGTCGACCGCGACGTGCACGTGAAAGCGTTTCATTGTCGATTCCTCTTGCGTGGTTGCGATGGCGCGCCGCAGACCGGAGCGCAGCCTGCGCCGCCCCTTCCGCAGCAGTTGTCGGTAAGAAAGCTGACCAGATCGTTCATTTCCCCGAAATTCGCCGAGTAGATCAGCGATCGTCCGTCGCGGCGGCACGCTGTCAATCCGGCATGCTTCAGCTGGGACAGGTGGAACGAGAGAGTCGGAGCGGGGAGGTTCATCCGTTCTGCGATATGGCCGGCAGGCAGCCCCTCGGGGCCAGCCGCCACGAGCAGGCGGAAGATCCCGAGGCGCGATTCCTGGGCCAGCGCTTCGAGCGCTGTCACTGCCTGTGTAGATTCCATATTTCCAATATTATGGAAATGACGGCCGCTTGTCAAGGAAGCGGCAGCAACGCCGTGGGGCGTCTTCAATGATCGTGCCGGTGATGCAAGTCCGGCGCGTGCGGATGCGCGTGCCGCATTGGCTCGTGCACGTGCTCGTGGGCGTGGGGCTCGGGCCCCTCGTCGCCGCTGTGGAAGTGCTGGTGGTGCTCGTCGTGAACGTGGCGGTGGGCGTGCGCCAGGCGGCGATGCTCGTGTTCGTGCCCATGTGATTCCGTCAACACGAGCCAGGTCGCGATCGCCATCAACGCGGTGGCGGCGAGCAGGCCTGGCGTGACCGGCTCGCCGAGCAGCGGCACGGCAATCGCCGCTCCGATGAAGGGGGCGGTGCTGAAATGCGCTCCGGTCCTTGCGGCCCCGAGATGCCGCAACGCGTAGATGAACAGCACCAGGCTCACGCCGTAGGCGACGAAACCCAGAGCGAGCGCGCCCGCCCCCGCTCCGAGTGCCGGAAATGTTCCGCCCAGCACGAGCCCAAGCGCGAGGTTGAAGCTGCCGGCCGCGAGTCCTTTGACCATCGCGGTGACGACGGGATCGGCGCCCGCCACCTTGCGCGTCAGGTTGTTGTCCAGCGCCCAGCAAAAGCAGGCGCCCACGATCGCGAGTGACTGCGGCGAGAACGCAAGCAGTGCCCGGGGATCGTAGGCGAGTACAAGGCCGCCCGAGAGCATGACGAGCGCCGCAAGCCACAATCGCACCCCGACCGCCTCCCGGAACAGAGCGCCGGCGACGAGCACGGTGATCAGGCCCTCGAAATTGAGCAGCAACGACGTCTCCGCCGCGCCGCTCCCCGCGAGACCCCACAGGAGCAACACTGGCGCTGCGACGCCGCCAGCGAGGATCGCGCCGGCGAGCCATCCCCAGTCGCGCGCGGCAAGAGACGCTTCCTGGGAGCGTCGATCAAAACCCTGCGCGAGCCGCAGCAAGGCGAGTCCGATCCCGCTGCCGAGATAGAGCAGACCCGCCAGTACGACCGGAGAGACTTCCCCGAGCAGCAGCTTGGCGAACGGCGTGCTCGCGCCGAACAGCGCGGCAGCCGCGAGAGCGAAGAACGCGTAACGCTGAAGCGAAAGATCGATCATAAGTACCGGCGGACAACTGGAGCTTCGTCATGTAATCTAGCATGAACGCTGTGCGCCCTCTCGACCGCTGTTAACAGGAAGTCCCGCCTCGATGCATCCTCTGACTGCTTTTGGGCTGTTTGTAGCCACGGCCGTCGCCGAAATTGTGGGCTGCTACCTTCCGTATCTTTGGCTGCGCAAGGAGGCGCCGGCATGGGTTCTGATTCCCGCGGCCTTGAGCCTCGCCTTGTTCGTATGGTTGCTGACCCTCCATCCCCAGGCCGCCGGGCGGGTTTATGCGGCCTACGGCGGCATCTACGTGGCGACGGCCCTGATCTGGCTCTGGCTGATCGATGGAGTTCGCCCGGATCGGTGGGACATATTGGGTGTGGTCGTGTCCATAGCTGGCATGGCGATCATTTTTTTCCCGCCACGCGGGTAGATCGGTATGTTTCGTGAATGGCGATTGTGATGTCCGATTGTTGCAGTGACAAAGTGTGCGCGATCGAGGCGCTGAAGGCGCGGCAAAGCGCCACGCTCAAAATCGTGTTGGCGATCAATGCCGTTATGTTCGTGGTGGAGCTGACCTCAGGCTTGCTTGCGAGATCCACGGCGCTGCTCTCGGATTCACTCGACAACCTGGGCGACGCGCTGACCTACGGCTTGAGTCTCTACGCCGTATCCCGCGGCGCCCGTTCCAAGGCGAAGGTGGCCCTGTTCAAGGGCGGGCTCATCCTGGCGGCGGGCTTGTTCGTCCTGGGGCAGGTTGTGTACGGCGCCATCCATCCAGGGATACCGGTGTTCGAGGCGATGGGCATCGTCAGCCTGATCGCCCTTGCAGCAAACGGAGCCTGCTTGGCGTTGCTGTGGAAGCACCGCACCGAAGACGTGAACATGAGTTCCGTGTGGGAGTGCTCGCGAAACGATATCGCGTCCAACCTCGCCGTCTTCGTTGCCGCAGTCGCCGTATGGCTGACTCAGTCCGGCTGGCCGGACCTCGTGGTGGGGCTGGCGCTGGCGTGTTTGTTCCTGCGCTCCGCCGTCAACGTGATCGCGGGCGCCCTTCGGGAGCTGCGCGGCGGCCAAATGAGGGTGGCCTGAAGCGGGGATCCGCGTCGTAGATCAGCTCGACCCGGGTGTATGGATTCATTTACGTTGCTGCTTGAGGGTTGACGGGTACCCGGCGCCCTTGGTCGCTTTGAGCAATGCTTCAACGTTGGTCTTCGTGTCGTCGAAGGTGACCACGGCTTCGGCTTTCTCGAGGCTTACGTCCGCTTTCGTCACGCCGGCGACTTTCGTCAATGATCTCTTCACGGAGATCACGCAATCGCCTCACGTCATCCCTGACACCGAAAGCGTAACGATCCTGATCTCCGCGAACGCGGTTGCTGAAAAGAGTGCGGCTGCGGTGAAGCACACGGCGAGCAATCGGGGCAGTCGTTTCATGGTTGGTCTCCTGGTAAAACGGGCACATTCGGACACTTGATAAAACACGGCTAAAACGGCGTGCCAATCCCCGCCGCGCGCAGCGTAGCTTCGTCGGGGCCGCGGCCAGCGCAGCAATCGGCAAGCTTGCCGTCAACGACCACGGCCGGGATGCTCCGGATCCCGTATCGTTGCGCCATCTTTGATACCTCGGGCTTGTGCATGTCGAGGATTTCCACCTCGCATGACGGACAGGCGATGCTGTTGATGAGTACGATGGTGTCTTCGCACACGGCGCATCCAGCGCTGAATACTTTGATTTTACGTGTCGTTGCCATAGTGCACCTCCTTAACGCGCCTGGGCTTGCTCCCCGTTTCCGCCTGTGACGCATGCAGGACAGGAAACAATTGCAGTTGATTTCGCGCGGCTGCCGAAAAAGACCGCCGCAACCAGCAGGACAATACCGCCGAGCGTCAGCCACTCGGACTCGACGTAAAACTTGCCGACCAATACGAGGACCGACGCGGCGATACCGAGAAGCAGCGGGTAGACGTTGCCGGTTCGCCGCGTTTGCAAGGCCAGCACGATTGCCACAATCGCGAGGAAGGCCGCCGTAAGCGGCAGCAGATACGGGGTGTAATCAACGAACTCCAGTCCGAAGGCGCTCAGAACAGCCGCGTAGGCGGGGAAGCACAGCGGGCAGGTCAGTTTAGGCATCAAAGCCACTCCGACCGCAGGGAAGGAGGCAGCGACCGTCTGCCACCGCGTCTTTGTTGGTTTTCCCGGAGATGCGCTCAGAAGTGCAGAGCACACGGCGTAGAGCGGGGGAGTGCGGCTCAATTTGACTTCGCCATCGGCATACACGCGGCAGGCCCCGATTCCCGCAACCGGAGCGGCGCCGGCAACGTCCTTGCCGTCAACGAGTATGGTGGGTGAACCGTATCGGCTGGTGTAGTCCGGGCTGTCCGGAGCGCTACGCTCCCACTCGCGCCAGCGCGCCGAAACACCGGTCCGGGCAAAGGCTTTGATCAGAAGCGACCGTGCCGACGCCACGTTCGGGCAGTCGGCGTCGTAAATCAGCTCGACATTCATCGCGTCACTCCTCGCGTTCGAGCGCTTCGAGAATCGGGCATTGCGATACCGGGCCCTTCCCCGAACAGGCTGAAGCCAGCTTCACCAACGCTCCGCGCACGCGTTTCATGCTCGTGATACGGCGGTCAACGTCGGCGATCTTGTGCACCGCGTGTGCTCTCACGTCCGCGCACGATTTGCCCGGCGTTACCCGCAGCGAAAGCAGTTCTTTGATCTCGTGCAGGGAAAACCCGAGTTCCTTGGCCTGCTGGATGAAGCGCAGCCGCGCGACCGCATCGGAAGAGTAATGCCGGTAACCTGACGCAGTACGAGCCGGCTTCTCCAGCAGACCCTCGCGTTCGTAATAGCGCACGGTGTCAATCGACAGCCCGGCGCCGCTCGCCACCTTGCCGATCCTGAGTCCAGCCGCGCGCGCGTCCATGTTCTCTCCAATCCGGTACACACTCTGCATAGCTTAAACCCTGGAGCTTACTCCAGAGTCAAGCGGTTATGATGTAATGCCGCGTTAGCGGTTGTCCGCCGCTCCGGACGAATTGAACCGGCGCCACAACCAGTGATCGAGCGAAAGCTGGCCCGGCCGTGCAGCAGGGTTGCGAGCAGCAGCGTTACCCGGTAGAAGTGCAACACCGGCGAACCCTCGTACTGGCACGAGCAGCATAGCTGTGGCCAGACCTGTTATCGCCGCCATGTAGGCGGTGAGATCCGGGGACAGCAGCGGCAGCGAAAGTGGTGGTCTGATGGGAAAACAATCCCTATTCGTGATTCTGTCGCGCTCACCGTGGTGGATGAGCATTGTCGCCGCCGCCGCCCTATTTGTGGTGATGCGACTGTTCCTGCCCGACTACATCGCACTTTCTGTAGCGCTACCCTTTGTCGCCGTCGGAGGCTACGCCGGCTGGCGCCAGCTACGTGCACCGAACGCGGCTAATGTCGCTGATGCGCTCAACGTGCTGCGTGCCATGTTGTGGGAAGAATTTTCAACTTTGATTGAAGAGGCCTTTCGTCAGGAAGGCTATACAGTTACCAAGCTTACAGGTGACGTTGTCGACTACGAGTTGAGCAGGAATGAGCGTGTGGCCGTCGTCTGCTGTAAGCGTTGGAAGGTTGCGCGCACAGGTGTTGCTCCCGTGCGCGACCTGTTTAAGGCGGGGCAGGCGTGCAATGCACACGAATACATCTATGTGGTTGCCGGGGAGTTCACCGCCAATGCGCGCGAGTTTGCTGCCGAAAAAACCATCCGGCTGGTAAACGATGCAGAGTTGGTGCGTCTGGTTAATCGTGTTGCGCACGGCAAGAGAAAGTGGCATTAGGGCAGCACTCCCTGGCGCGCGACCACAGTTACGAGCGCCGCAAGGCGCAGGTGGCGGTCCGCCAGGGACGGCCCAGGATACGCACGCGCCCGCCTCTCGCGGCTCTGTCCGGCCCTATTCACGAAAGAGCAATCCCCGTGTGAGACACCGAGGTGTGTAAGATGAATTTGTGAGCATTGCTGACCTCGTAACTCGCCACCTCGCCGACCCGCAGGCGGGCTGGGCGATCGGAACGTTCGGCGCCATTGCGGAGTTCCACCGACACGCCGATGAGCCGGTCGTGCTGTCCGCACACGCCGCAGTGACCGCACGGGGCGGCATCCGCCTGCGGCTCGAGGGCGCCGTTCGGGCGGTTGCGTGGGAGTGTCCCTCGTCTGACGACTCATGGACGCACGGCATTGCACTGTGCCTCGCCAGCGACGCTGGCGCGATGAGCGGTCGAACAGCGATCACCGAACTCGGTCCCGATCCCGGGGCGCTGCGGCAGGAGGATGCCGACGCGATCCTGTTCGACCTCGGCATCGCCGCACCGCATTGCGATATCTGCGTGCGGACGGCAGACCTCGAAATTCTGCGTGCACTTCGCGCAGCGGCCGGCCGGCCCGTGCTGGCCGCGGGACTGTTCGACGAACTGCCGGCCATGAGTCCGGCACGTGTGTTCGTGTCGCGGCTCGGACGCATCGAGGTGCGCACGCCGATTCCGAAGCCTGAAGGCAGAACGCCCGACGGACCCCATACCCACGTGCTGCCGGATCTGCTCCGGCACCGGCGCACGCATTCAGCAAACGTGCCGCTGCCCGGGCGGATGGTGCCCTGCGCAGAGATATTTCCCGCGAGCACGATCCACGATACGCATGGACGGCGGCGGCCGTTTGACGCTGCGAAGCACGAGGCCTTTCAAGCATTGCTGCTCGCGTTCGGCGACCTCGCGTGCATCAAGGCGAAGTCCGAGACAGTCGGCGCGGTGCGCGCAGCCAGGCCGCCGCTCGATGCGCCGTCGTACTCCCGCGCTCAGCGCCTCGCGCGCCGTGTGGCGCTCAGGCAACTCGCGCAGACCGACGGTCCATCGCCGGCGCTGGCGGAATGGCAAAAGGTGTTCGATCACAAGGCTTAGCCCGCATGTTTCACGGGTAGTAGGGTTGGGAGGTTTCTGCGGCGGCAACGCTTCGGTCAGCGTGCGTAGCATGCGGGCTGATTATTTTTTGACCGCACCCCCGCGAAATTCACCTGCAGCTTGCGTCGCGCAGGCTTGGAAAATTGCTCATTTGGCCATGTAAGTCACGGAGACTTCGATTCCGGTATCGTTTCGTTCTGCGATTTTCCCATCGGCTCTGCGCCAGTAATCGCGCTGGCGCCTGAACGGCATCAAAAGAGCCTCTCCGAGCCTGCCATCCGCGATCGCCGCATAACCCGGGATCCCGATGACGATCTGCGACTGCGGAACGTTCAGGCGCAGCGTTCGATGGAGCCTGTCCCACCATGGGAAAACGACTGAAAAGTTCGAATTGTTCTCGCGCCGAATCTCGGAATGATGAATGCCGTGCATGCGCGGGGTTACCAGGATCAGGTTCAGCCATCGCTCGGCCATGAACGGCAGGCGCACGTTACTGTGGTGAAAAAGCGTGTTCGCCTGAAAGACGAGCTCGTAGATCGCGAAGTTAACGGGTGAAACACCGAGCAGGAGGATCTGCACGATCCGAAAACCTGCCGACATCGCGACTTCACCGAAATGGAACCGGAATGCGGTGGAAACATCGAGATCGCGATCGATGTGATGCACGTTGTGAAAGCGCCACAGAAACGAAAGCTTGTGATTGGCGAGGTGCCAGTAATAGAACGTGAGGTCGAGCAGTACAAAACCGACCACAAATCGGACCGCTGCGGGACACTCGATCCAGGAGAGCAGACCGAACCCCCGGTTCGAAATGTAATCTAAAGCGATCGCGCTGGCCGGTTCCACGAGTGCTGCGGCGGTGCCGATCGCGAGAGCGGAAATCGAGAGATTGACCATCAGCCTGCGTGCCAGCCCTTGCCGCGCCTGGCGCAACGGCGCCCATCTCTCGCAGATGAACAGGATCAAGAACAAACCGCCCAGGACCAAAGCGGTGGCGAGCATTGTCTCAGTCATAAAAAGGCAGGAACCATTATTGCGCTACCTATTCACACCGCTCCTTGATGAAAGAGCCGAGTTCGGCCGGAGAGGAAAAGACGACTGCCGCACGGTCGCCCCGCATGCCGACGCCGATCAGCACGGGCTTGCCGGGGTTAGGTCCGGAATCGCTGGTATCGGACTTGAAACGGAGATTGAATTCCCAGACCTTTTCGGTCTTTTCGTCTCCGGTCGTTACGAAATAGGTATCACCGCAGTGACGGATCGTCTTGACGATGGTTTCGGGCTTGGCCTTCTTGAGGTTCGGCATGCGAGGGCCCATACGCTCCATGCCAGGCGTTGTGTCCGCCACCTTCAGATAGGCGATGAGTTCGCGCCGTGCCTTGTCGTCCCTGATGCCCGGGAACGTCATGTCGTTGCCGGGTATGAACTTCTCCGGCTCCTTCAGCCAAGCGTCCAGAGTCTTCTCGTCCCACACCACGCCCGAGCGCTTCAGAGCGTCCGAATAGCGCAGGAAACTCGAGACGGTGCCGGCCTTGCGTCCGAATAGGTTGGCGAGGCTCGGCCCGGTCAGATTGCGGCCCGGCTCGAGCGTATGGCAGACGGCGCACTGCGGAAACAACTTGGCGCCGCGTTGCGCGTCGCCTTGCGCGTACGCACCGTGCGCCGTGCTCAACACGAGCGCCGTGGTCATTGCAAGGAAGCGCGACGGCTTGACGATCGTCATCTGCCAACCTCCTTTGCTTTCTCTACCGAGCGAAACCCCGCGAGCCAAAGGGCTACGGGCGGGACCACTAGCCATTGCAATAGCGGTGAGAGGCCGATCTCGAAACCGCCGAGATTCACGACCGGCATCAGGGCCGAATACGCCCAGCCCCCCCGCGCGACGGTATTTATCCACTCACTGAGCGCGGTGTACCCGACTGCAGGAATGACCAGGAACAAGGCCACTTGCCGCCATCTCCAGGTTTCCACGGCGCGCGCCCGCGTTGCGATGAGCGCAACCACGAGCGCCAGGGTGCCGATCGCCACATCACCGAGCGTGCAGTGGACGACGGCGTACGCAATAAAGGATGCTGGAGCCTCCTTCCATAGCGTGTACAGCGGCAGCTGGCCGATCTCCCAGATGAGGTTGAGCGCGCCGAGCAGCGGGACATATCGAAACGCAATGAATTTCAGCGTTGCGCGGTCGCGGTACCAGCGCGGCGCGGGCGTGACGGATGCGGCTGTCACTTGCGCGACCCTTACTTTCCGCTGCCGCGATCGGCGATCGGCCTCCACGTCTTCCCGGCGTCCTTCGAGAGGTAAACGCTGCGCTCGAACGTCGCGATCGCATACTCTTTCGGATTTGCCGGGTTCTGCGCCACGTAGGCGACCGCATCGTTTTCGAGGGGCGGGAGCGCAACGGTGGTTTTTGTGCCGCCTTGCAGTTGAACTCGCTTGAGCCGCGGCCCACCGGCAAAGCTGCTGTACCAAAGATGTTTCTCGTCGAGATCGAAAAAGACCGCGAGTCCCTCCTCGCCGCGCGCGAGCGGTTCGAAGTCATCGCCGGAATTCCTCGAGACGTGGATGCCTGCCGATGTGGCGGCGGCCACGACCTTCGCGTTCTTGGGGTGGGCCGCAAGCGCCCGCAGCTTTCCAGTGAGCCCCTTCGCCAGGGCCCGCTCCCAGACAAAACCCTCGTTGAGCGTGTAATACAGACCTGGTTCCGGCATGCGCGAGTTTCTCTCCGGGGTCCAGACGTATACCGCGTTGGTGTTCCAGCTGGTGGCGAGCAGATGAAAGTCGGACTCGCCTTCGAGGCCGAGCTTGCTCCATGTGGCGCCGCCGTCCTTGCTGCGGATCAAGCCAAAAGGGTTCTTGAGCCCCGAGTCCTGCGCCGGGTGACCGCTGCTGTAGATATGGGTCTTCGTTGCCGCAAAACCCATGTAATCATGCTGCGGCCCGGGCGCCTTCGACCACCGCCCCTCGGCGTACACTGCGAGGCCGTGATGACTCGGCACCATGAGCCGCATGCCGTCGGCGCTGTAGGCGAGTCCGTGCACGTGCACGAGCGTGACGGAGGCCGCCTGCACTGGGGAAGCTTCATGATGCGCAATTGCCGGAGTGGCGAGCAGCAGCGCGACGACCAGAGCTTGTCGCATGCGGTCATTCATGTTGTTTCTTGTCGGACTCGTTCCCGCTGCTTCGCATCATGAGGAAATGCATCCCGCCGCAGACGGCTAGCATGAGCACCAATGGCAGCCATGCACCGAGCGAATCGCGAAAGAAGAACGCCAACGCGGCGGCCGGGACCACGCAGGCCGCGACGCACAGCCAGTTGAACAGGAAGTTGCCCGAACCACATTGTTTGCCGTGTTTCATATGATGCTCCTTAACAGCCCCGCGGTTTATTTCACGGCGGTGATGACGTAGTCCTTGCCCTGCTGCACGAATTCAATCTCGGCCTTCTTGTCCACGGCGAGCTTATCCAGCAGCATCTTGTCCTTGACCGTGAAACCCATGGTCATGGCGGGCCAGTTCAGGCTCTTGACC
>CAYYZZ010000039.1:0-15246 GCA_964476235.1 uncultured Streptomycetaceae bacterium
GGCGGCCAGCCCGCTTGAATGCGTGGCGGACAACAAGGCCGCAGCGATCAACCAATGCCGGAGGTGTGTCATATATCGTTCGGAAGCAAGTGTTTTATCCGTGCTTTCAATTCCGCAGTTCCTGCCAACCACAGGGAGACCGCCACTGAAATTCGCCGCTTTCGTCCATGGCGCGGCTTTCCTGGATAGGGCATCTTCCATGATCCTCCTTACCCAGGGCGCACTGTGCGCTGGCACACACAAGGCGGGAATTTTTGCTGTGTATCTGTGCCGTTACGCACACAAGGCGGACATTAATCGGGAACAGATCACGGTTTCCAAGAGCAGGGATGAGGGCGGGGGGCGGAGCCTAAGGCAAAAGGCAAAAGGCAAAAGGCAAAAGTGGTAGAGCCGGTTTTTCCAGGCGATGAGCGGAGCGGCGTGGCTGGAGCTTCTTTGCCGTCACATTCCGGATCGGTACGAGCATCTCGTACGCTACGTGGGGTGGTACTCGAACCGCGCGCGGGGCGAGCGCGCAAAGAAAGGTTCGCCCCATTGTGGGCGCCGCTCGCCACTCGCCACCGAGCGAAGTCCGACACTCGGTCTCGCGAACTGGCCCCGGCATGCCAGCCTGCCACTGATCGAAGACAAAGCGCGGGGTCCCCTTCACCCCGCTCGGCACCCGGTTCCCGACATCGCCTGACCTGCCGTACGGAAAAAAGACCCCCTAAAAACAGCCGGGGTGCGGGAAAGAGCTTGCCGCGCTCTGGCGGTTGGAATAGATTGCGCGGTAATTGGCCGCTAAATCCGCTCAATGCCCGCTCGGAGCGCGGTCCTCTCCCGGGGAGGGAGAAGCCAGCATGAACCTAAGGCCCGTTACGCGCATTCCGGAACTTCTTCCGCGCCTGCTTCCGGTGCGAGGGCTCGGCGAACACGAATCAAGACTGGATTGAATTTCCTATCGTTCGATCCTTCGTGCTAGCATTTTCCGATCAAGGGGGGATTCAAACTGGCAGTCTAGTCTCCAGTCACCAGTCACCAGTCACGCTTCAGGAGGGGAAACATGAAAACGACCACCCAGTTGTACTTCGCCATGCTGGCGGCCGGCGTCATCGCGCTTCTGGCGGCATGCGCGGCACAGATGAGCTCCGATTCGGGCGTCAGCATCGGCGCGAGCGACCTCGGCGGCGTGGTCAGCGGCGCGAGCGGCCCCGAGTCCGGCGTGTGGGTGATCGCGGAGACGACCGAGCTGCCGACGAAGTTCGCCAAGATCGTGGTCACCGATGATCGCGGGCGCTACCTCATGCCGGATCTGCCGAAAGCCACCTACAGCGTGTGGGTGCGCGGCTACGGGCTCGTCGATTCGCCCAAGGTTCGAACCGCGCCCGGCGCGACCCTCAATCTCAAGGCGGTGGCGGCGCCGAGCCCGGCCGCGGCGGCGCAATACTATCCGGCGATCTACTGGTACTCGATGCTCAAGATCCCGGCGAAGAACGAGTTCCCCGTGGGGAAGGTGCCGCATCAGGGCGAGTGGCTTCACGTCGCCAAGACTGGCGGCTGCATCGGATGCCACGCGATGGGCTCGCTGGGAACGCGCACGATGCCCAAGGACTTCGCCCATATGAACTCGACCGACGCGTGGGCGCGGCGCATCCAGTCGGGGCAAGCCTTGCCGCAAATGGCCCGCGACATCAACCGGCTCGATGCGCCACGCGCGCTGCAGTTGTTCGGCGACTGGACCGACCGCATCGCC
The DNA here is from genome assembly GCA_964476235.1 of uncultured Streptomycetaceae bacterium. Lineage (GTDB taxonomy): Bacteria > Pseudomonadota > Gammaproteobacteria > Burkholderiales > SG8-41 > SG8-41. The sequence goes on from CAYYZZ010000039.1 coordinate 1,733, forward strand.
GCGGGCGAGCTGCCGTTCGCGAAGCCGGAGCGCCCGCAAGGGATCGAGCGCAACCTCGTCCTCACGCTGTGGGACTGGGGCCAGCCCACGACCTACCTGCACGATCTGATCGGGACCGACCGGCGAAATCCGAGAGTGAACGCCCATGGCAAGTTTTACGGGTCGGCAGAGGAAAGCACGGATTTCGTCCCGATCCTCGACCCGAATACGCATACGGCGAGCGAAGTGAAGCACCCGGTACGCGACCCGAAGACGCCGTCCTCAAAGACGAGCCCGATGCAACCCTCTCCGTACTGGGGAGACAAGCCCATCTGGGACAGCCAGACCAGCAATCACAACCCGATCATGGATGAAAAGGGACGCGTCTGGTTCGCCGCGCGGGTTCGTCATCCGAACAATCCGGATTTCTGCAAGAAGGGGTCAAGCCATCCGTCGGCGAAGGTGTTCCCGCTCGAAAACGCCGGCCGCCATCTCTCCATGTACGATCCTAAGACCGGGAAGTTCACGCTGATCAGCACCTGCTTCCAGACGCACCACCTGATCCTCGCGGAGGACGCCAACCAGACGGTGTGGACCAGCAGCGTGTTCGGCACGGGGGTGGTCGGCTGGCTCAACCGGAAGATGTTCGAGGAAACCGGTGACGAGGAGCGCTCGCAGGGCTGGACGCTGTTAATCCTCGACACCAACGGCAACGGCAAACGCGACGCCTATGCCGACCACGACCAGAAGCTCGATCCGACCAAGGACAAGCGGGTCCTGCTGAACCTCTACGCCGTCGCCGTGAACCCGGTCGATGGGACGGTCTGGGGAACGGCGTGGTTTTCCCCCTTCCCCGGCTACATCGTCCGGCTCAATCCGGGGCCGAATCCGACAGAGACCGCGTTGACCGAAGTGTTTGAGCCGCCGTTCCCCGGCTACGGGCCGCGCGGCGGCGACATCGATCGCAACGGCGTCTACTGGGTGTCGCTCTCCAGCGGACATCTCGGGAAGTTCGACCGCAGCAAGTGCAAGGTCCTGAACGGGCCGACCGCGACCGGCAAGCACTGCCCCGAGGGCTGGACGCTCTATCCGCTGCCAGGGCCGCAGTTCAGGGGCATTGCGGACGGCGGCAGCGCCGAGGCGAGCTATTACACCTGGGTGGACCAGTTCAACACATTCGGGCTGGGCGCGAACGTGCCGATCGTCACCGGCAACCTCAACGAATCGTACTTCGCCTTGGTGAACGGGAAGTTCGTCAACCTGCGTGTCCCGTACCCGATGGGCTTTTTCGCGAAGTGGGCCGAGGGGCGCATCGACGATCCGAACGCCGGATGGAAAGGGAAAGCGTTGTGGGCGACTGACTCCACGCGGACGGTGTTCCACAACGAGGGCGGCAAGGAGAACCGGCCCAGGGTGGTGAAGTTCCAGCTTCGCCCCGACCCACTCGCTCGCTGAGTGATGGGGCGCGTCGAGGGGCGGAGCAGGATTCCGTCGGCATCCTGCCGATGGATGCGACCCCCGGTGGCGCGCAGGGCGGCCGACAAGATTGAGCCGAAATCTTGCATCGACATTTCGGAGGCCGCCGTTGAGTGACGCAGTGATGCAATAGCCCCAAGAAAGGCGTGGCGACTGACGAAGCAGTCTGGAACCCCGCTCCCGGTGCCTCGGCTCTGCTCGGCGTGGCGGGATCACGTCCGGATTGAATTTCCTATCTCTTAACTAACAGTTATGCCACGCGATGACAAGTTACCGAGCAACGCGCTACTAGGCGAGATCCAGGTGATTCTGTCCGAGAAGCGGACATCGCTTTCTACCCTTCGAACGGGAATTGCCGTGTTTGCGCTCCCACTTTCGGTACTAAGTATTCTGGTTGCTACTTCTAGATACTATGTATTTAGCGAGGCCGCGTCTTACTTGCTTCCGCTATTATTTCTTAGCGTTTTGCTGGTATTCCTTGGGCTCTATTTGATTGTCCGTGCGATGGTTCAGATTCACCGTTACGATCGTCTCATCGCCAAAATAAAAAGAAAGCATAGCGCGATTGCCGACTTTCTCGGCTGAGCCCGGATGACGATCCTGCGCACGCCGGACCTGGAAGCCGCGGTGGATGCGATCCTCTCGCACGCTGGGGAGCGCGTGGTCTGCGGCACGCCCGCTCGGGCTGGGCAAGCCGGTGCCGCTGCTCAACGCGCTGTACGCCCGCGTCAAGGCGCAGGCGCGGCTGCCGCTCTGCGTCATCAACAATCGGGGTCAGAATAGCTGTTCAAAGGCTGACACGTTGCGCTGACCTCGTCACTGTCAGGAAAGCTTTATGTTGAAGATTGGAGTCTTGTTGGGGGACGACATCGGGTTGGAAGTGGTGCCCGAATGCGTCAAGGTGCTGAAGGCCGCGGCGAAGAAGACCGGCCTCGAGGTGGAGTGGAGCGATCACCCGATCGGCAAGCGGGGCCATGAGCTGCACGGGCACACCATGCCGCAGGTCACGGTGGAGGCGCTGGAGAAAACCGACGGCTTCCTGTGCGGGCCGATCGGGCACGGCGCCTATCCGCGCAACGACCCGACCTGGATCATGCCGCCGCTGAGGAAGCGCCTGGATCTCTACGCCAGCATCAAGCCGGTCAAGTCCTACCTGAACATCAAGTCCATCCACAAGGACGTGGACATCGTGTTCCTGCGCGAGGTGACGGAAGGCATGCAGTCCTCCGATACCGTCGTCGCGGGCGCCGGCGAGTTCCGTCCCAACGACGAGATCACCATCGCCTCGCGCATCATCACGCGCAAGGGCTCGAGCCGCGTGGCGCGCGAGGCGTTCGAGATCGCACGCACGCGCCCGCGCAAGAAGGTCACCTCGGTGCACAAGGAGCCGGTCTATCGGCTCGCTTGCGGCATGTTCGCCGAGGAGTGCCGCAAGCTCGTGAAGGAATACCCGGACGTGAAGCTCGACGAAGTGCTGGTGGACGGCTTCGCCATGAAGCTCGTCATGAATCCCCAGCAGTTCGACGTGGTGGTCACCACCAACCAGTTCGGCGACATCCTGACCGACGAGGGTGCGGGCGTCGTCGGCGGCCTTGGGCTCGCCCCCGGGTTGTGCGTGGGCGAGCGGCTCGCGATGTCACAGGCGACGCACGGCTCGGCGCCGGACATCGCCGGCAGGAACATCGCGAATCCCTACGCGCTGATCCTGTCGGGAAAGATGCTGTTCGAGTGGCTCGGCAGGAAGCGCAACGAGCCGAAAGCGACGCAGGCGGCCCAGCTCATCGACGCGGCGGTGGACAGGGTCATCGCGGAAGGGAAGCACCTCACGCCGGATTTAGGCGGCAAGGCGGGTACCACGCAAATGGGGGACGCGATTGCGGCGGCCGTCTAACTTCGTGATTGGTGATTCGTGATTGGTGATTCGACTGCCCTCTCACCCTGACCCTCTCCCCGGCCGGGGAGAGGGGAATTAGGAAGGCCGATTCACGACTCACGAATCACGATTCACGCTTTTGCAGTTTGACGCCGGGTAGCGTTGTCGATCTTCTTCCGGATTTCCACCTTCCATTCTTCCATCGGCTTGAAGCCGGGCGTCGCTCGCACGTTCTTCTCGATCGTGGCCCACAGCTCCTTGTCGGGCAGGGAGAGGTCCACCGGGATGCGGAAGGGCTGCGGCACGTGCCAGGGGGTGTCGATCAGGAACTCGACGCGGTTGCCCTCGGGGTCCAGGAAGTAAACCGACAGCGCGTTGCCGTGGGTCACCGGCCCGAGCAATTTAATGTCCCGCTCGCCCTTCAGCTCCTCGTGCAACTCGCGCAGCGTCTGCAGGCTGTCCACGCGGAACGAAAGCTGGTTGACCATGTTGTACTTGAGGTCGGCGGGCCGGCCGGCGGCCATCACGAACTGGTGGTGCTCGGCGGGGTCGCGGGTCATGAACACGATGTCGGCGCCGCCCTGCGTCGTCTTGCCACGGTCGCTGATGACGAAGCGCAGCACGCGGGTGTAGAAATCCACCATGCGGTCAATGTCGGTAACGTAGATGCCGACGTGGCTGAATGCGAGAGAAAACGACATGACCTGCCTCTCTTCCGGAATGTCTCTTTTGAGATAAGGTCGAATCAGTATATCGTAAACAAGTTGGCGCCGGACGCTACCTGAGGCGCACACAAGGAGGAGGCGATGATGCGAATAAGGGTTGCAGGCCGAGTGTGGGTGTGGGCGGTGCTCGCCCTGTTGCTGACGGGAGCGGCTGGCGCGGCGCAGGAATTCCCGACGCGCCCGATCCGCATCATCGTGGCGTCCGGACCGGGCGGCGGCACCGACCTGACCGGGCGCAACGTGGCGAAGTCCATGTCCGAGCTGCTGCGCCACCCGGTCGTCGTCGAGAACCGCCCCGGCGCGGGGTCCACCACCGGGACCGATTACGCGGCCAAGGCGACGCCCGACGGCTACACGCTGCTCGTGAGCAGCGGCAGCTCGATGGTGATGAACCCGATCCTCTACAAGAACCTGCCGTACGAGCCGCTGCGCGATTTCGTGGCGGTCGGCTTCATCGCCGCCTATCCCTTCGTGCTGATCACGCGGGCCGATCTGCCGGCGGCCAGCCTCGCCGAGCTCGTGAAGCACGCGAAGGAGCGGCCCGGCAAGCTCACTTACGCGTCACCCGGCGTGGGATCGGTGCAGCACGTGTGGGGCACGATCCTTTTCAAGAGCCTGGGGCTCGACCTGCTGCACGTGCCGTTCAAAGGGGCGGCGGCCGGCCACCAGGAGATGCTCGGAGGCCGCATCGACATGATGTTCGACAACCTGTCCGCCAACCGGCATTACATCGAGGCCGGGCGGATGAAAGGGCTGGCCGTGTCCACCCCGAAGCGGGCGAGCCAGCTGCCCAACGTGCCGACAGTAAACGAGACCGGCCTCGCGCAGTTCGAGGGCGAGAGCTGGATGGGAATGTTCGCTCCGGCGAGTACTCCGCCCGCGATCGTCAAGACCCTGCGTAATATTTTCGTGAAGGTGTCGCAGGACGCGGACTTCAACACCCGCATCAACAACAACAGCGGCTACGTGATGGCCATCCCGCCGCAACAGCAGCAGCAGTTCGTGCGCACGGAGATCGAGCGCTGGAGCAAGCTGATCAAGCAGTATGGAGTCAGCGCCGAATAGATGGCGCTGACTCCATTAATAGGTACTTATTATGAAGCGTGCCGGGTGACTCGAGACTCCCGAGGCACAAACCGGAAAAGACAATATCGAGGTTTCATTTAAGCAGAGTGACCGGTGAAAGGTCACTCTGCTTTGATGTTGGCCATCTTCACCACGTCGCCCCACTTCTTCAGCTCCAACCTCATGTAGGCGGTGAATTCCTCGGGGCTGGAGGGCGTCGGCACGGTGCCTTCCGACAGCATGCGGTCGATGACGTCCTTCTGGTTCAGCGTGGCGACGATTTCCTTGTTGAGCCGCGCGACGATGTCCTTCGGCATGTTGGCCGGCCCGATCATGCCGGCCCACGCATAGGCTTCGTATCCGGGCAGGCCGCTTTCGGCTATCGTCGGGAACTCCGGCAGCGACGGGACGCGCTTGGCGTTACCGACGCCGAGGGCGCGGACACGGCCGGAGCGCACGTGCGGCAGTATCGGCGGGATGCTCGCGTAAATGATGGGAGCTTCGCCGGACACCGTGGACACGACCGCAGGCGCCATGCCCTTATACGGGACGTGCAGTATCTTCACCTTCGCCATCGCGTTGAACAGCTCCCCGGCGAGATGCGACGAGTTTCCCGACCCGGGCGAGGCATATGAGATCTCGCCCGGCCGAGCCCGTGAGAGCGCGATGAGCTCCTTTACGCTCTTCACCGGCAACGACGGGTGGACGACCATGAGCAGCGGAAAATTCACCATGTTGGCGATCTGTGTGAAATCGCGCAGCGTATCGTGCGGCAGCTTGGCGTAGATGAACGGATTCACCGCCAGCGGGCCCGCGGAAGCGGCGGCGATGGTGTAGCCGTCCGGCGCGGAGGACTTCAGGACCTCGAGGCCGACAATGGCGTTGGCGCCGGCGCGGTTCTCGACCACGACCTGCTGGCCCATCCGCTCCGACATGCCCCTGGCGGCGATACGGCCGATGAAATCCACGCCGCCGCCGGCCGGGAAGGGGACGATCAGCCGGATCGGCTTGCTGGGGTAGGCCTGGGAAAACGCGAAGGCCGGCCACGCGCACAGCGCCGCAAGAGCCAGCGCGAGCATTCTTGAATTACGGGTCATACTCTCCTCCCTGTTTTGCGGATTCTTGGGGAAACTTCGCTGAATCCCGTCGCTTTGTCAAGCGACGTACAGAAAATCACTTTAGCCACAGAGGACACAGAGATCGCAGAGAAGAACTAAGGAATGAACCGCCAAGACGCCAAGCACGCCAAGTATTGTTAAATCCGGACGCGCAGCGCCGGTTTAACTCCGCGCGTTCGAACGGACGGACCGCCGCCGTTCAACGCGCGGAAAACTGGATGGATAACGTGGAGGTAACCGGCGCCCGCGCAAGGCGGACCGTTCGGAGAGCGCCCCGCTTACCGGCGTCCGGTTGACCGGAGTGTTAGGCCGCATACCAGAGCACTGCGAAGTAATGGCATGCGGTACCGGCTATAACAAACAGATGCCAGATTAGGTGGCCATACTGCAGCCGCGAATCGGTTGCGAAAAAGGCTACACCGGCTGTGTAAGACAAGCCTCCCGCAAGCAACCAGAGCAAGCCCGCTGTTGGCACTCTGGCAAACAACGGATCGACCGCGATCACGACAACCCACCCCATCAACAGATAAAGGCCGGTGGAGAGTATCGGATGGGAGGCCTTATCGAATGCCTTCAGCGCCACCCCGGCTACGGCTAGACCCCAAACAACCCCGAAAAGCGTCCAGCCCCATGCGCCACGAAGTCCCCCAAGCGTGAACGGCGTGTACGTACCAGCGATAAGAAGAAAGATCGCGGAATGCTCGATGACCCGAAAAACGCGCTTGGCCTTGCCCATTGGTAACGCGTGGTAGAGGGTAGAGGCAAGGTAAAGAAATATGATGGTCGCGGAGAAGACACTCGTGCCGACAATGAATCCAGCGTCTCCGTGCCGTGCTGCGTGCATGATGAGAAACGGAGTTCCGACGAGTGCGGTGACCAGCCCTATACCGTGGCTAATGCTGTTCGCAATTTCTTCCGCTTGCGATTGCTCACGCTCGGGGTCTGCAAGCAATATGCGCACGCCAGTTCCTTTCGAGGCCAACTTGTAATAGGCGGCATGCTATGGATGCCGGAAACATATATTGGCATATACAACCAACCAGATTGGATATCTACCTATGCGCTGGTATATCTGGATGTATATAGGTTACAGGGACGGTTTGTTGATTTTCTTTCTCTGTGTCCTCTGTGCTCTCTGTGGCTAATGCTTTTTGATCTTGGTTCTCTTGGCGTGCTTGGCGCTCTTGGCGGTTCAGTTTTCATTCTTGTATTTCTTTGCGACTTGGCGTCTTTGCGGCTAATTCAGGCTCTTCATGAACCAGTTCGCCACCGCGCACAGCGCCCCGTCCGTGCCCGGTGCGCCGATCAACTGGACGCCGAGCGGCAGGCCGTTCACCTGCATCAGCGGCAGCGAGAACGCGGGCAGGCCCAGCCACGAGCCGTAGATCAGGAATGTACGGCTGCCGGTGTATTCGTGCCCGAGTATCGGGGGTCCCGAGGACGCCAGGGTGATAAAGCCGTGGGCGCCGGCGGCAACCGCGGCCACGATGTCCCGCACCTGCCGGCGGTTGGCGAGCAGGGCCTCGTAATCCTCGGGCGACATCTTGCGCGCCTGCTCGATCAGGCCGTGGATGCGCTTGCCGATGACCTTGCCGAAGCGCGCGATGTAGTCCTGGTACGGCCACTTCATTTCGTAGGCGACGATGGCGATGGCGCCGTCCACTCCGGCATCAAGTGCCGCTTCGAGCCTGGCGACACCCGGATCGTTGTCACGGCTCGCGACCTTGACGCCGGCGAACTGGAGCGCGGCGATGGTTTCGTTGAAGGCGTCTTCGGTGTCGCTGTCGATCTCGGTCCAGCCGCGGGTATAGAGCCGGATGAGCTTGCGCGGCTTGCGCGGCAGTGGCGGCTCCGCGCCCGCCCCGGTCAGAAAGGGGTTGCCCGGGCTGCCGATCGCAAGAGAAATATGCGATGCGACCCGCCATGCATCCTGCAAGGTCCCAGCGAGTATGCCGAGGTGGTCGCAGGTCGCCGAAAGGGGATGAACCCCCGCCGTGTGCAGCGCGCCGATCGTCGGCTTGAAGCCCACCGCGCCGCAATAAGAGGCGGGCCGCAGCGTGGAAGCCTGCGTCTGCGTGCCGAGCCCCACCGGCACCATGCCGGCGCCGACCGCGGCCGCCGAGCCGCTGGAAGATCCGCCCGGCGTGCGCGCCGGGTCGAACGGGTTGGTGGTCGGCCCGGAATAGCCGATCGCGAACTCGGTGGTGACGGTCTTGCCGATGATCACCGCGCCGCCTTGTCTCAATGCGGCGACGCAAGCGGCATCCTGTCCGGATTGCCAGCCCTTGAACGCGGGGCAGTTCATCTGGGTCGGCATGTCGGCGGTGGCGATGATGTCCTTGATTGCGACCGGCATGCCGTCCACCGGAGACAGCGGCTTGCCGGCCTTGTAGCGCTTCGTGGCGGCATCCGCCGCCTTGCGGGCGCCTGCGGCGTTCAGCGTGACGAAGGCTTTCACCGCCTTCTCGCGCGCTGCGATGACTTCGAGGCAGCGCTCCAGGAACTCGCGCGGCGTACGCTTGCCTGAAACGATATCGGGCAACGCGCTCGCGAACGACACGATGTTGGGATTGCGCCAGCGTTTCATTGTTATAATTCCCATTAAAGCCGGACACCAACTGTGCCGGTTTAATTCGTAGAATTCCAGACGGATACCGGCAGTGGCCGATACCGCTGAATTCCGCGTGGCAGCCAGACGCCGGCGGCGCCGGTTTGATTCGCGGAATTCCCGACGGATATCGGCGGTGACCGGTACCGCTGAGTTCCGCGTGGCGGGCGGACGCAGTTGCGCCGCTTTGAATCACGGGATGGCGACGGACATCACGTAATCGAATGCCGTTGAATTCCGCGACGTTAATGATAACCGACGCGAGGAGGCGGTAGAAACCATGAGGAAAGCATCAATTGCCGTGGTAATGACGACGCTGTGCGGCGTCGTGCAGCTGGCGTGGGCCCAATCCGAGAGTTACCCGAGCCGGCCGATACGCTTCATCGCCGCGAATGCGCCGGGCGGCGGCCTCGACATCACCGCCCGCGCGATCAGCCCGAAGCTCTCCGCCGCGCTCGGCCAGCAGGTGATCGTGGACAATCGCGCGGGGGCGGCCGGCAGCGTCGCAGCCGAGATCGTCGCCAAGTCGGCGCCCGACGGCTACACGATCATGGTCGGCTCGCTCGGGGGGCTCGCGGTCAACCCCCATCTCTACAAGGGCCTCGGCTACCATCCGCTGCGCGACCACGCGGCGATCACCTGGGCCGCGTCGGGGAGCAACGTCCTGGTCGTGCACCCGTCCGTGCCGGCGAAGTCGGTGCAGGAGCTTATCGCGCTCGCGAAGGCGCAACCGGGAAAGCTGAGCTACGGGTCTTCGGGTGCGGGTAATGCAGGGCATCTCGCGGGCGAACTCTTCAACGGAATGGCCGGGGTCAAGATGGTGCACATCCCGTACAAGGGCGGGGCGCCGGCGATGATCGACCTGCTGGCCGGGCAGATCCATCTGATATTCTCGTCCGCGCCGACCGCGGTGCCGCAGGTCAAGAACGGCAAGATCCGCGGTCTCGCGGTCACGACCGCCAAGCGCTCGGTGGTGCTGCCCGACCTGCCGACGATCGCGGAGGCGGGGCTGCCCGGCTTCGAGGCCGACAACTGGTACGGCGTCGTGACCACCATGAAAACGCCGCGCCCGATCATCGACCGGCTCAACGCCGAGATTGTTCGCGCGCTGCATGCGCCCGATGTCAAGCAGCTGCTGCTCACGCAGGGGCTCGAGGTCAGGACCAGCACGCCGCAGGAATTCGGGGCTTACATAAAATCCGAATTTGAGAAATGGGGCCAGGTGATCAGGACCGCCGGCATCGTGGCGAACTGAAGCGTGGGCGTGCGGTCAACCCGCCGGGTCCTGGGCCTGGCCATACTGTCGGCTGCGCTGGCGGCGGGCGCCGGCAGTGCAGGCGGCCAAGCGCCGGCCAAAGGCAAGCCGGCAACCGGCTCCGCCGCGGCCAAGAAAAAATCCGGCAAGGCGCAGCGGCCGAAAGTCGAAAAGCTCGCCTGCAGACTCGGCACGGAAGACGAGCATGCGCGCATCGCGGTGGAGCTCGTCAACGGCAGGGTCAACCGCTTCGCCTACTACAGCAAATGGAAGCCGCGCACCTGCTCGATGGAAGTCGAGCGCGACGACGCCTACAGCAAGTGGGAGGATACCGGCAACGTGACCGTCGTGACGCTGATCGAGGACAAGGGCGCCTTCCTTATCGACCACGAGCGCGGCCGCTATCACTTCATCTTCAGGGAGATCGACCGCATGCGTTACTGCGGCATGGAAGGCAAGGTGAGCGGCAGCCTCACCATCTTTCGCGGCAGGCCGCAATGCCAGCTGGAGGGCGTTATGGAGCGGGGCGAGGATCCCATGCGGGATGCGGACAAAATGTCTTCGAAACCAACGAAACCGCCGATGAGCGCCGACGAAATCAGGAAATAGCCTGTTAAGCTTGTCAATTCTGCCTGGAACGCATCTCAATAATCCGAAAAACACAATTAACCACAGATAAACACAGATGAACACGGATGAAATTCCCTGCTAAACAAGGCATAGGGTTCTAATCTCTGCGTGTATCTGCGTGTATCTGCGTTCATCTGCGGTTCCATTTCGTTATTGAGACAGTTTCTGTTCTTTCTTAATTGAGGGCACACGGGTGAGCCAGGTCGCGGAAAAACTGCTCGGCGGCATACCGCTCTTCGCCGGCATCGAGCCGGCGGCGCTCGAGAGCTTCCTGTGCATCTTCCGGCCCGTCTCCCTTGCTGCCGGGGCGTCGCTGGTCAGGCAGGGACAGCCCGCCGATGGCGCGTACATCATCGAGTCGGGCACCACCGATGCCGTCACGGCCCTCCCGGGTGGCGGCGAATTGACGCTCGCGGCGCTCGGGCCGGGCAGCATGCTGGGAGAAATGGCGCTGCTTGACAGCGGCGTGCGCGCGGCGACCGTGGTCGCCCGCACGCCGGTGACGGCTTTCTTCATCGAGCGCGACGGGTTTCGCATGCTGCTCGCGCAGCGCGACCGCGCCGCGTTCGCGGTCCAGCAGCGCATCACGCGGACGCTGTGCCAGAGGCTGCGGGAGCTGAACGCGAAAATCGTCGCTGCGGACGCGCCCGAGAGCGCCGCGCCGCCACTGGCCGGCGCATCCGTTGATCCCGGGGGCGCGCGACGCGGCACCTGCTCGTTCGACTACCGGGCGTTCCTGCCGATCCTGCCCATATTCAAGCGCTTCAGCACGGGCGAGCTGGATGGATTCGCCGGCCGCACCGAAGTGATCGAGCTCGACCGCGGCGTGATTCTGTTCCAGCAGGGCGATGCGGGCTCGCACGCGTTCGTGGTCGTCAGGGGTGCACTCGAAATCCTGCGTGCCGAGAACGGCCGCCGTCACCGTATCGGGGTGCTGGGCCCCGGACGGCTATGCGGGGTGCTTGCCTTGATCGAAGGCCAGGCCCACAGCATGAGCGCGGCGGCCCGGGAGCCCACCGTGCTCCTCGAGATCCCCAAGCCGGTGTTCGAAGCGCTGTTCGCGGGCAATGACCTGGTGGCCGCGAAATTCCAGGACGCGATCAATCGCGAGCTGCTGCAGTCGCTCGCGCGCGCCAATATCCATCTCACCCGCCTCATTAGCCAGGCGCGCATTCGCGGCGGCCGGCGGGAGAAGAAACAAGCCGAGGAACTGCAGCATGCGCTCGGCACCCAGGATTGCCGCAACGCCTGACGCGTCAGGCGAAAGGATGAAGGCGGAAGGCGGAAGGCGGAAGGATGACCTGATTGTTTCTCCCGCACTGCGGGGGTCATCCCTCATCCCTCATCCTTCATCCTTCGGGTGACCCCTCATCACCCATCACGGTTTTTGAAGCAAATGTTGTGCAATAATCCGCTCTCGCTCGTTCAATTACCCGCATTAAATTAATAGGAGTCCGTGGTGAAAACTTCATTTCTCGGCAAGTTACTCGCAACAACATGTGTCGGCGTACTGGCGTGCGTCTCGACTTTGGCATTGAGCCAGCAATATCCCGTCAAGCCGGTCCGGGTGATCGTACCTTTCGCGCCAGGCGGTGGCAGCGACATCACGGCGCGGGTGTTTTCGCAAAAACTTTCCGAATTCCTCGGCCAGCAGTTCGTCGTGGACAACCGCGGCGGCGCGGGCGGGTTGATCGGAATGGAGCTCACTGCCAGGGCGCCCGCCGACGGTTACGTGATCATGATGATGTCGGCGAGCTTCTCGGCGACGTCCGCCGTGCAGATGCCCGCGTTCGATCCGATCAACGCCATCGTGCCCGTGGCGGAGTTCGGCTACACGCCGTTCGTTCTGACCATACATCCGTCGCTGCCGGCGAAGACGACCAAGGAGCTGATCGCGCTCGCGCGCACGACGAAAGGCGGCTTGAGCTATGCCGGGACCGGGACCGGCGGGGCCACGCATCTTGCCACCGAGCTTTTCTCGAGCATGGCGAAGATCAAAATGGTCGCCATTCAGTACAAGAGCACCGGTGCTGCGATGGCCGATCTGCTGTCGGGGCAGGTGCCGGTGATCGTGGGCAGCCTGCTGCCAGTCACACCGCATCTCTCCACCGGCAGGCTCAGGGCCCTTGCGGTGACGACGGCCAAGCGCTGGCACACATTGCCCAACGTTCCTACCGTAGCCGAGACGGTTCCCGGATATGAGGTCGTGCTCTGGTTCGGGACGATGGCGCCGCGCGGAACGCCGCAGCCCATCATCGAGAGGCTCAATGCCGGCATCAACAAGGCGCTGCAGGACCCGGCCGTCAAGAAGAACCTCGAAGGCGACGGCATGCTTCCCAGCGGCGGCACGCCGCAGCAGTTCGGCGAGCGTATCCGCAAGGATTACGACCGCTGGCTGAAGGTCGTCAAGGAAACCGGGCTCAAGTCCGAGTCGCAATAACGAGGTTCAAGGTACAAGGTACAAGGTGCAAGGTGCAAGGTGCAAGGTGCAAGGTACGGCCTGACGCGAGCCAGGTACAAGTAACAAGGGACAAGCTCCAAGGAACGGCGTGACAGGTTTTCCTTGAACCTTGTACCTTGAGCCTTGAGCCTTGAGTCTTGAACCTTGAGCCTTGTAACTTGAACCTGCGGCGAAGACGGTTTTTCTGAGCCGCGCGTGTGGCGTTAAACTTGCGCATCGGTAACCGGCCATAGGGGGAAGTCCACATGTCAGACGGCAAATTGAATGCCTACAACATCTTCGATCTGCGCGAGCAGGCGCTGAAGCGCGTGCCGAAAGGGTTGT
>CAYYZZ010000040.1:0-14934 GCA_964476235.1 uncultured Streptomycetaceae bacterium
AATGCTGCCCTGTCACGGCAGAGGTCGCGGGTTCGAGTCCCGTCCACTCCGCCAGATTGTAAGAAAAGGCGAACGGTGTTCGCCTTTTTCTTTATTGAGATAGGTTCCAACCCGACCGCTCGCCATCGACATGTACGACACCATCTACAGACTCAAGCAGAACAAGACGCTGATCCGGGCCATCATCGTGGTCATCGCCGTGCCGTTCGCGTTTTTCGGCATCGACTCCTATATCGGCCGGATCGGCGACGGGGGGCAGAGGGTGGCGAGCGTGGGCGATTACGCCATCACCCAGGACGAGTTCAGCCGGGCCCTGCGCGATCGCCAGCAGGCGATACAGCAGGCAGTGCAGGGGCGCATCGACCCCGCCATGCTGGATAACCCTGAGCTGCGCCAGGCCGTGCTCGAGACCCTGATCCAGCGGCGACTGCTGGTCGAACGGGCGCTTGCCGCGGGGATCACGGTGTCCGACCATCGGCTGAAAAGCGTCATCGGCGAGCAAACCGCGTTCCTTGACGGTGCCGGCAAGTTTTCCTATCCGCGCTACGAGCAGTTCCTCAGGTCCGAGGGCATGACGCCGGCGATGTTCGAGGCGCGCGTGCGGCAGGATATGCTGCTGCGGCAGCTGTCCAGCGGTTATGCCGGGAGCAGCTTCGTGCCGCGCGACGTCGCCGGGCTCCTGCTCCGGCTGGCCGGGCAGCAGCGCGAAGTCAGCCATGCGACCCTGTCGCCCGACGGCTACCTCGCCCGGGTCAAGCCCGACCCGGCGGCCGCGAAGAAGTACTACGACACCAACCCCGGCGAGTTCCGGGTGCCGGAGCAGGTGCGCGTGGAATACGTGACGCTTTCGGTCGAAGCGCTGATGGAAGGGGTCCAGGTCGACCCGGCCGAGGTCAAGAAATACTACGACACCAACCGCCGCCAGTTTGGTGTCGAGGAATCACGCCAGGCCGCTCATATCCTGGTGAGCGTCGAGGCGGGGGCAGGCCCGGAAGCGAAGCAAAAGGCGCGGGCGAAAGCGGATGGGATTTATCGCGAGCTCCAGAATAAGCCGGCCGGATTCGCCGAGGCCGCGAAAAAATACTCGGATGATCCCGGCTCTGCGGCCAAGGGCGGCGACCTGGGGCGCGTCAGCCGCGGCTCGATGAAGGATGTCCCCGAATTCGAGCAAGCGCTCTATCAGCTCAAGCCGGGCGAGATCTCGCCTCCCGTGGAGACCCAGCTCGGTTTTCACATCATACAGCTGATCTCGGTCCAGTCTGCCCAGGTCAAGCCATTCGAAGAGGCGCGCGGCCAGATCGAGAAGGAACTCAGTAAGCAGCTGGCGGCGAAGCGCTTCGCCGAGGTAGCGGACGGCTTCAACAACGTGGTCTATGAGCAGTCGGAGAGCCTCAAGCCGGCCGCCAGCCTGGCGAAAACGGCGTTGCGGCAAAGCGGGTGGATCACCCGGCAGAATGCCGAGGCGCCGCTCAACAACCCCAGGCTGCTCGCCGCGATCTTCTCGGACGAGGTGCTGAAGGACCGGCGCAACACCGAAGCTGTCGAGGTCGCGTCCGGCGCCCTGGTCGCGGCGCGCGTGATCGAGAGCAAGCCGGCGAGCACCCAGCCATTCGAGGAGCTGCGCGCGGGGCTCGAGAAGCGGCTTGCGCTGCGCGAAGCGGCTCGTCTTGCGGCGGAGGAGGGGCGGCGCCAGCTCGAGGAGTTGAGGCAGGGCAAGCCCGTCAAGGCCGCGTGGAGCGCGCCACGGCTCGTGAGCCGCGACGACAAGGAGCTGCCCGAGCCGGTGCTGCGCCAGGCTTTCCGCGCGGACGTCTCTAAACTGCCCGTTTATGCCGGCGTGGACAGCCCGCGGGGGGCTTTTGTGCTGTTGCGCGTCACCCGGGTCCAGGAAGATGCGAATATCTCCCCCGAGAGGGCCAAGGCGCTCGCCGAGCAGCTTCGAATGCTGCAGGGGCAGGAAGCCCTGGTTGCCTATGTCGCGAGCCTCCGGCAGAAGGCCGGGGTCAAGATCAACAAGGAAGCGCTCGAGAAGAAGGATCGCTGACGCGCGGCGATCAGTTCTTGGCTATTGGCATTTGGAAAAACCGAAATCGCTTTAGGCCAATCGCCAACAGCTTAATGCCAACTGCTGGTTTTACGCTTCTCCGCGCATCCCGCCGACTACGGTATTGAACCCGGCATCGACGTAGGTGATCTCGCCGGTAATCCCGGACGCGAGATCGCTCATGAGGAAGGCCGCGGCATTGCCCACGTCGTCTGTCGTCACGTTGCGCCGCAGCGGCGCATTGTCCTCGACGAATTTCAGGAGCTTGCCGAAGCCGCTGATGCCTGCGGCAGCGAGCGTCTTGATCGGTCCGGCTGAGATCCCGTTGACCCGGATGCCCCTGGGGCCGAGGTCCGCAGCCAGGTAACGCACAGCCGCCTCCAGGCTCGCCTTCGCCAGTCCCATCACGTTGTAGTGCGGTATCGCGCGCGCCGCGCCAAGGTAGGTGAGGGTGAGCAGCGATGCCTTGCGACCCTCCATCAGCGGCAGCCCGGCACCGGCCAGCGCGGCGAAGCTATAGGCGCTCACGTCGTGCGCGATGCGGAAGCCCTCGCGCGTGAGCCCGTCGAGGAAGTCGCCTTTCAGGGCCTCGCGCGGGGCGAACGCGATCGAGTGCACGATGCCGTCGAGCCCGTTCCAGCGCTTGCCCAGCTCCGCGAATAACGCGGCAATCTCCTCGTCGTTGGCGACGTCGCAGGGCAGCACCGCCGCCGCCCCGAACTCCTGCGCCAGCCGCTCGACGCGCTCCCGCAGGACCGCGGCCTGGTAGGTGAAGGCCAGTGTCGCGCCTTCACGCGCGAGCGCCTTCGCGATGCCATACGCGATGGAGCGGTTGGAGAGCAGACCGGTGACGAGGATTTTTCTGTCCTGGAGAAAGCCCATGCTTGTTCCTTGTACCTTGTTCCTTGTTCTTGGTCGCCCCCGTGCAAACACGGGGAGCGGCGGCTCTATTCCCCCTCATTATAAGCTACACTTTTCCCGATGCCGGCCCCATTCCTACGTGCAGCGCTTGCGGCTATCGCGCTACTCTCCGGCTGCAGCGGGTCGCCGTGGAATTACCCCTACCCCGCTTCTGAGGCGGGCGCGAACATATTCTATTCCTCGTTCTCCGAGCGGCCCAAGCACCTGGACCCGGTGCAGTCGTACAGTTCCAACGAGATCAACTTTACGGCGCAGATTTACGAGCCGCCGCTCCAGTACCACTACCTGAAGCGCCCCTATACGCTCATCCCGGGCTCGGCCGAAGCGGTGCCCCAGCCGCGCTATTACGACGCACAGGATCGCGAGCTTCCTGCGACGGCCGTGGGCAAGGACATCGCGTATACGATCTACGAGATCAGGGTAAAACAAGGCGTGAAGTATCAGCCGCATCCGGCGTTCGCGCGCAATGCGGTCGGCGAGCTCGTCTACCACCGGCTCACGGACAAGGAAATCTCGGTCAAGCACACGCTCGCCGATTTTCCGCAGACCGGCACGCAGGAGCTGAAGGCGCGCGACTTCGAGTACCAGATCAAACGGCTCGCGCACCCGAGGCTGCATTCGCCGATATTGGGGCTCATGGTCGATTACATCGACGGCCTCAAGGAGTACGTGGAGACGCTGAAAAAAGTGAATGCCGATCTCGGCAAGCAGGGCGCCAGGGATCCATGGATAGACCTCGACCGCTATCCGCTGCGCGGCGTGGCGGTCGTGGACGATTACACCTATCGTATTCGCATCAAGGGCCAGTATCCGCAATTCCTTTACTGGCTCGCGATGCCGTTCTTCGCGCCGGTGCCTGCGGAAGTCGATCGTTTTTTCAGCCAGCCCGGCATGGCGGAACGCAACCTGACGCTCGATTGGTACCCGGTGGGCACCGGTCCTTACATGCTCACGCAAAACAATCCGAATCGCATGATGGTCCTGGAGCGCAATCCGAGCTTCCATGGCGAAGCGTATCCGTCGGAAGGAGCCCCCGGCGACGCCGCGGAAGGCGTGCTGAAAGACGCGGGCAAGCCTCTGCCGTTCATCGACAAGGCGGTGTACACACTCGAGAAAGAAGGCATCCCGCGCTGGAACAAATTCCTGCAAGGCTATTACGATGCGTCGGGAATAGGCTCGGACACTTTCGACCAGGCGGTGAACTTTGCATCGGGCGGCGAAGCGGTCGTCACCGATGCCATGAAGGCGCAGGGCATCAGGCTTTCCACGTCGGTGGCAGCCTCCACGTTCTACATCGGCTTCAACCTGCTCGATCCGGTCGTCGGCGGCGACAGCGAACGCGCGCGCAAGCTCCGGCAGGCGATATCCATCGCCGTCGATCAGGAAGAATTCGTGTCCATTTTTCAGAATGGGCGGGGTATCCCCGCACAGGGACCCATTGCGCCGGGCATTTTCGGATACCGCGACGGGAAGGAAGGGATCAATCCGTACGTTTACGACTGGGTGGACGGAGCGCCGCGCAGAAAGTCTATCGACTCGGCAAAGAAACTGCTCGCCGAGGCCGGCTATCCCAACGGCATCGATGCCAAGACGGGTGCGCCGCTGGTGCTCTATTTCGACGTGACCGCCCGCAGCTCCGAGGCGAAATCCATGCTCGAGTGGCAGAAGAATCAGTTCGCGAAGATCAACGTGCAGCTCGAGGTGCGGCCGACCGATTACAACCGGTTCCAGGACAAGATCCGCAAAGGCAATACTCAGATTTACGAATGGGGCTGGCACGCCGACTATCCCGATCCCGAGAATTTCCTGTTCCTGCTTCACGGCGCGCAGGGCAAGGTGAAATCACAGGGTGAGAACGCGTCGAATTACGTCAACGCCGAGTTCGACCGGCGGTTCGAGCAGATGAAGCATATGCCCAACTCGCCGGAACGCCAGGCCGTGATAGACCGCATGGTCGAGGTGCTGCGCCGGGACGCGCCGTGGCTGTGGGGATACCACCCCAAGGATTACGCGCTGTACCACGCCTGGGTATCCAATCTCAAGGCGAACAAGATCGCCTACAACACCCTCAAGTATCAGCGGATCGACGCGGCGCTACGCGAGCAGAAACGCCGCGAGTGGAACCGGCCGGTGATCTGGCCGACCGGGCTCGGACTGCTCGCGATAGTGCTCTTCGCGCTTCCGGCGTTCGTCACCTGGCGCCGGCGCGAGCGCGGCGCTGCTACGCTCTCGCCGATAAAACCGTGATCCGATAGCCCGTCACGCACTTATGCTTATCTATCTCCTGCGCCGCCTGGGCTACGCGCTGCCGATACTCCTCGGCGTCAACGTCATCACGTTTGCGCTGTTCTTCCTGGTGAATACGCCGGACGACATGGCGCGCATGCAATTGGGCGCGAAGCGCGTGACGCCCGCGGCCATCAACCAGTGGAAGCAGGAGAGGGGATACGATAAGCCTCTGTTATTCAACGATAAATCGTCCGGGGTCGCCAAGCTGACCGATACCATTTTTTACGAGAAATCGCTGCGCATGTTCGCCTTCGATTTCGGGCGGGCGGACGATGGCCGCGATATCGCGCGCGAGATCCGTCTGCGCATGGGCCCCAGCCTTGCCGTCGCAGTGCCCGTCTTCATCGTGGGTTTGCTGGTCTACGTCACGTTCGCACTGGGCTTCGCGTTCTTCCGCGCGACCTATGTCGACTTCTGGGGTGTCGTGCTGTGCGTCGGCGCCATGTCCATCTCCAGCATGTTCTACATCATCGGCGGACAGTACCTGATCGGAAAACTGTGGCATCTCGTCCCCATCTCGGGGTTTACGACGGGTCCCGATGCGTTGCGTTTCCTCATCCTGCCGGTGGTGATCGGCGTTATCGCGGGCCTGGGCGGGAGCGTGCGGCTCTATCGCACGTTCTTCCTCGAAGAGATCAGCAGGGACTACGTGCGCACCGCGCGCGCCAAGGGACTTGCCGAGGTGACCGTGCTCTTCCGACACGTGCTGAAGAACGCGCTGATCCCCATCCTCACCGGCGTCGTCGTCGCGATTCCCTTTCTCTTCATCGGCGGCCTCATTACCGAATCGTTCTTCGGCATACCAGGGCTGGGCAGTTATACGATAGATGCGATCAACTCCCAGGACTTCGCAGTCGTGCGCTCCATGGTGTTCATAGGCTCTCTGCTCTATATCGTCGGGTTATTGCTGACGGATATTTCGTACACGCTGGCGGACCCCAGGGTCCGGCTGGCGTGAGGCAGCCGGTAACGAGTAACCGGCAAGGCGTATGGATTTCCAACCCGTAATACTCTGGACCGACTGGCTGGTTTACCTGCTGATCGTGGTGATCATTGCGAGCGCGCTCTACATCCGCAGCAAGGAACACCTGCTCGCTCCGTGGCGGCGCGTCGTGCATTCTGCGAGCGGGATGGTCGGATTGACCGTCCTCCTGGCTTTCGTGGTGGTGGGTCTGCTCGACTCGGCGCACTTTCGGGCGCGCCTGCCCTTCGCGGGCGCCGGCGCGCCGGCCGCCTACGCAGTCGAAGTCTCGAGCCTGCTCGACGTCACGCTCGCGAGGCTCCGTTCGCAGCGCGAGAAAACCTACTCGGCGCCGCTTGCTACCCAGCTTTATGCCAAGGAAACGATAGAGTTGCCCGGCGGCAAGCAGATACGCGAGTATCCGCGCCTGAAATACGGCGGCGCGCATCTCAAGGACCCGCGTGCCGGGGCGGACGCGGACATCGCCTGGCGGGCGGCGTGCGGGTTGGCCGGAGCAGCCGTCGCCTGGCTCGCGCTGGCAGGCCTTCTCAGCGCTTGGCAGGCGCGGCGGCGCCACGTGCGCTTGAGCGAGGCATGGCGTGCCGTCTGGCGCGGCGACACCGCCGTACCCTGGCGCGCCGTCCTGCTCACCGTGGCGGCAATACTCGCGGTCATAGGTCCCGTGATGGTGCTCAGCGCGGGCTATCACGTGCTGGGCACGGACAAAGTCGGGCAGGACGTGCTGTACCAGGCGCTGAAAAGCGTCCGCACCGCGCTCGTGATCGGCACTCTGACCACGCTCGTCATGCTTCCCTTTGCCATCGCGCTGGGCATCGCAGCCGGTTATTTCGGCGGCTGGATCGACGACGCGATCCAGTATATCTATACGACGCTGAACTCGATTCCCGGCGTGCTGCTCATCGCGGCCTTTGTCCTGATGGCCCAGGTTTTCATCGACAAGCACGCGGATGCATTTCCGACAGCCTTGCAGCGGGCCGATCTGCGCCTCCTTGTCCTGTGCATCATCCTCGGCATCACGAGTTGGACGGGGCTGTGCCGCCTGCTGCGCGGCGAAGCGCTGAAGTTGAAGGAGCTCGAATACATCCAGGCGGCGTACGCATTCGGGGTTTCGAACCTGCGCATCATCGCGCGCCACATCCTGCCAAACGTGATGCACATCGTGCTGATTTCGGTGGTGATGGAGTTTAGCGGACTGGTCCTCGTGGAAGCCGTGCTGTCGTACGTCGGCGTCGGCGTCGACCCTTCGATGAACAGTTTCGGCACCATGATCAACAACGCGCGCCTGGAAATGGCGCGTGATCCCATGGTCTGGTGGTCGCTTGCTGCCGCGTTCGTGTTCATGGTGGTGCTCGTCCTTGCTGCCAACCTCTTCGCCGATGCAGTGCGCGATGCGTTCGATCCGCGGGTCAGGACCCGGGTCCTCACGCCGGCGCGCTTGCTCGCGCTCGTCCGCGGCTCCAGGTCCGACACGGAGCGCGCTTAGTGACGGCCTTCGCGACACAGCCGCTGCTGTCCGTCAGGGGGCTAACCACCTGGCTCGATTCCGGCGACGCGATCGTCCGCGCTGTCGACGGCGTGTCTTTCGATATCGGCCGCAAAGAGACCTTCGCGCTCCTCGGCGAGTCCGGGTGCGGCAAGTCCATGACCGCGCTTTCCATAATGCGGTTGCTGCCCGACGCCGGCCAGGTGATCTCGGGCACGGCGAATCTCGACGGCACGGATCTCATGCGTCTTCCGGAAACGGAAATGCGTAAGGTGCGGGGACGCCGCATCGCGATGATCTTCCAGGAGCCGATGCTGTCGCTGAATCCTGTCATGACGGTGGGCGACCAGATCGCAGAGACGCTGGTGCGCCACAAGCACCTCGAAGGCGCGGCTCTGAATGCGCGGGTGCGCGAGCTGCTCGATGCGGTGCAGATCCCGGATGCGCAGCGGCGGGCCGGCGAGTACCCGTTCCAGCTTTCGGGCGGCATGAAGCAGCGCGTCATGATCGCAATGGCGCTGGCGTGCGATCCGGAGCTATTGATCGCCGACGAGCCGACCACCGCGCTCGACGTTACCATACAGGCGCAGATCCTCGATCTGCTGCGCGTGCTGCAGCGCGAGCGCGGGATGGCCATGCTGCTGATCACGCACGACCTTGCCGTGGTCGCGGAGATGGCGCATCGCGTGTCGGTCATGTACGCCGGTGAGATCGTCGAGACAGCAGAGCGCGATGCCTTTTTCGAGCGGCCGGCGCACCCGTATTCACGCAAGCTCTTCGAGTCGCTGCCGACGCGGGCCAAGCGCGGCGGCGCGCTCGCCGTCATTCGCGGCAACGTGCCGGCGCTCACGAAAGAATTTACCTCCTGCCGCTTTACCGACCGCTGCGAGCGCGCCTGGGAGTTGTGCCGGTCTGCCGTCCCGCCGTGGTACCCCCTCGGCGAGGGCCGCGGCGTCCGCTGCCACCTCTACGCGCCCGGCGAAAAGCGTGAGGAGAGAGGAGAGAGGAGTGAGGAGCAAAACCAAACCGCCGTCACAGCTGCTGAGCGCCCCTCACCCCTAACCCCTTACCCCTCACTCCTTCAAGTCTCCGACTTGAAGGTGCACTTCCCCATACGCAAAGGTCTATTCCAGCGGGTCGTAGGCCAGGTGAAAGCCGTGGATGGAGTGTCTTTCACCATAGAACGCGGCAAAACGCTGGGACTGGTTGGCGAATCCGGCTGCGGCAAGACCACGATAGGCAAAGGCATACTGAGGCTGGTGGAGCCCACGTCGGGGGCTGTGCGGTTCGGCGGCGTCGATCTGTTGGCGCTCTCCCAACGCGAGTTGCGGCCCAGGCGCAAGCACGTGCAAATCATCTTCCAGGACCCGTACTCGTCGCTGAATCCGCGCATGCGCGTCGCCGAGACGATAGAGGAGGGCATGAGCGCTCTGGGGATAGGCGCTGACACGCGGGAGAGACAGTTGCGCATCGATGCGCTGCTGGCCGAGGTGGGATTGCCCGCCGACGTAAAGTACCGCTATCCGCATGAATTTTCAGGGGGGCAGCGCCAGCGCATAGCCATTGCGCGTGCGTTGTCGGTGGAACCCGACCTCATCGTATGCGACGAGCCGACGAGCGCGCTCGACGTGTCCGTGCAGGCGCAGATCCTGAACCTGCTGAAGGAACTGCAGGCCCGTAAGGGTCTCGCTTACCTTTTCATTTCGCACAATATTTCGGTGATCGAATTTCTGGCGCACGAAGTGGCCGTGATGTATCTCGGGCGCATCGTGGAGCGCGGCGCGGTGGACGAAGTCCTCGGCAACCCGCGCCATCCGTATACGCGCGCGCTGCTGTCGGCGGTACCGACGCTGGACGCCAACAAGAGGGAGATCATCCGGCTGCAGGGCGACCTGCCGTCGCCGGTCAATCCGCCGGCGGGGTGCCATTTTCACCCGCGCTGTCCCGCGGCCTTTGCCCCCTGCTGGCAGGACTATCCCGGTGTATCAGACTTCAGCGCGACCCACTCTGCCCACTGCCATCTTTATGGCCCGGCAGGGGGCAAAGGCGTGACATGATGAATCGTGACGTGGTGGAGCGTGACACGGAAAATCGTGACGTAGTGGGGCGTGGGTTTTGTTTTAAGCGCGCAGTACCGCGTCACGCCGTATCACGTCACGCAGCACCCTGTCACGAGGTACCTCGTCACGCCTTTTCAGGCGTGTGGCCGGCGGCCACCTAGCCGCGAACCTGGACCGTGACGTTCTTCGTGGGCTTCGCCGGCGCGCGGGTCTTGGCCGGTTTCCTGGTCTTGGCGCCCGGGCACTGCACGACCTTCCGGACGCCATTTCTCACCTGGACGCACTTCGTCTTCTTGGGCTGGTAGCGGGCGAGGGTCACCTTGGGCGCGGGAAGGTCCGGCAGATGCGGCTCGGCGGTTCCCTTGAGCGGCACCAGCAGCGTCTGCCCGGCGGCAATCTTCTTCTTGCCGGTAATGCCGTTCACTTCCTTCAGCTGGGCGAGCGTGATGCCGTGCTTTGCCGCGATGTTTTCCGGCTGGTCGCTGCGCTTGACGGTGTAGGTCTGCCACGTCACCAGCGGCTGGTTGTGGCCTTCCAGGTTGCTCTGGAACACGGCTATCTTGTCAATGGGCAGCACGATGGTTTCCGACCCGTCGGCCTTGATCACCGGCTTGTTGTGGGCGGGGTTGAGGAAGCGGAATTCCTCCAGCGGCAGCTCCGCCAGGCTCGCGGCGAGTTTCACGTCGATGTGCCGGCTCGTCGTGACGGTGGCGAAATACGGCCGGTTCGGAACATTGGCGAGCGTGATGCCGTACTGCTGCGGGCTGGCGATGATGTTCTTCACGGCCAGAAGTTTGGGCAGGTAATTGCGCGTTTCCGCCGGCATCGTCAGGCTCTCGTAGTCGGTGGGCAGCCCCCGGGCCTGGTTCCGGGCAATCGCCCGGCTGACCGCACCCTCGCCCCAGTTGTAGGCCGCGAGGGCGAGGTTCCAGTCGCCGAACTGGTTGTGCAGTTTCTCGAGATAATCGAGCGCGGCGCCGGTCGCGGCGAGCACGTCGCGCCGCCCGTCGTACCAGAAATTCTGGCGCAGGCCATAGATCTTGCCGGTCGAGGGGATGAACTGCCACATGCCCGAAGCGTGCGCCCGGGAATAGGCCTGCGGGTTGTAGGCGCTTTCGATCATTGGCAGCAGCGCGACCTCGGTCGGCATCTTGCGCCGCTCGACTTCCTTGACGACGTGGTACAGGAAGCGGCTGCCGCGGTCCACCATGCGCGCGACGTAATCCGGGCGGCGGGAATAATACTGCTCCCATTCCTGCACCAGCGGGCTGTTCAGCTGGGACAGGCGGAAGCCGCCGCGGATGCGTTCCCAGACGTTGGCTGGCGGGGGAGGCGGCTCCGGCGCGCGCGCTTTCCCGGGTGCCGGCGCCTCCGGACGCGGCGCCAGTGTGGCCGCGGGCGGGGTGGGAGCCTCCGCTTTCGCAAGCACTTCCGGCTCGGCTGTTGGAACCTGCGCGCAGGCGCTGACGAGCAGCACGAGCGCGGCTAGGGCGACTGTTCTGACTGGCATGCCGTCATCCTATCCGGAGAGATGCCCGGATAATAACGAATATTCCCGCATTACGTCAAGATGAAAATGCTTAATAATCATTATATTCTAACGTAAACCGAAAGTGGTTTCCTAACTCGGGCGGCGGCCTACCCCTCGCGCCACTCAAAAGGCGTTCTTCCACTCCCTCACCGCCGCCAGCACGCTCACCGGATCCTCCAGTTTTCTGCCGGCATAGCGGCTGGCGGAGGCGACCACGGCGGGCTCGTTCACCCGCACGAACGGGTTGGTGGCCTTCTCCTGTCCGATGGTGGAAGGCAGCGTGGGCAGGTCCTGGTCGCGCTGCTGCTTCGCCCTGGCTTCCAGGTCCAGCAGCGCCGCGTTGCCGGGCTCGGCTGCCTTGGCGAAGCGGATATTGGACAGGGTGTACTCGTGCCCGCAGTAGACGCGGGTGTCGTCCGGGAGCTTCATCAGGCGGGAGAGCGAATCGTGCATCTGCCGCGGCGTGCCTTCGAACAGCCGCCCGCAGCCCGCCGCGAACAGGGTATCGCCGCAGAACAGCATGCCGCCGCCGTGGAAAGCGATGTGGCTGCGCGTGTGCCCGGGGATTTCCGAGACCTCGAACTCGATGCCGAAGTGCGGCAGTGTGAAACGGGACCCGTCCTTCAGCCGGTGCGTGACCTCGCTGATGCGCTCGTCGTGCGGGCCGAACACCGGCACTTTCCATCGTCCGAGGAGCCCGGCGTTCCCGCCCACGTGATCGGCGTGATGATGGGTGTTGAGGATCGCGACCAGCTCGAGCTTTTCCCGGCCCAGGTAATCAAGCACGGGCCGCGCATCGCCCGGGTCCACCACCGCGGCGCATTTCCCGTCGCGCAGGGTCCAGATGTAATTGTCCGCGAATGCGCGCAGCGGGACTACGTCCCAGGAAGCGTGAATCGTGATTCGTGATTCGTGATTCGACACGTTTCCCCCGTGAGTCGTGATTCGAGCAATTCCCCTCCTGGCTAGGGAGGAGTCGCCGCAAAGCGGCGGTGTGGCGTGAGTCGAATCACCAATCACGATTCACGACTCACGCATCTCAAGTTGTGCAATGCCAACGGCGATTATAAACTGCCGCCATGTCCAATCACGACACGGCCCGCGTTGCTGCGGAGTGGTTAGCCACGCCGCTCGGGCAATACCTGCTCGCGCAAGAGCAGGCGTATTTCGACCGGACGGTGGCCGATATCTTCGGCTATAACGCGTTGCAGCTGGGGTTGCCGCGAACCGATCTTCTGCGCGCGAGCCGCATCCCATTCCGGCTGCAAGCCGATATCTCGGCGCCTGCGGGGCTCAGGACCGATTTCCGCGACCTGCCGATAGCCAGCAACAGCATCGACCTCGTCGTGCTGCCGCACGTGCTCGAATTCAGCGAGAACCCGCACCAGGTGCTGCGCGAGGTGGCGCGGGTGCTGCTGCCGGAAGCGCAGGTAGTGATTTCCTGCTTCAACCCCTGGAGCCTGTGGGGCGCCCGGCGCGCGTTCGGCGGCAAGGCGGACTATCCCTGGAACGGCCGCTTCATCAATCTTCCACGGCTGAAGGACTGGTTGACGCTGCTGGAGCTGGAGATCACGGGTGGTCAGATGAGCTGCTACTCGCCTCCATGCGCCACGGAAAAAATGCTGGAGCGCTTCGCTTTCATGGACGCGGCGGGAGACCGCTGGTGGCCGATAGCGGGGGGCGTCTATTTCCTGCAGGCGGTGAAGCGCGTGCGCGGCATGCGGCTCATCATGCCCAAATGGAGCGACCGGCTGACGCCCGAGAAGGACCTCGCTCCCGTTCCCAAGAAGGTCGCGCGGCCGGAAGAAGCCCTGACCGCGCGAAACAGCGTGAGTCGTGAATCGTGAGTCGTGATTCGACCTGGTTGTTCGCACTCCCCTCCTTATCGAGGAGGGGCGCCCGCACAGCGGGCGGGGTGGTGGATTGCACCAATCACGAATCACGAATCACGAATCACAGATTTCGACGATGACAGGCGTCGTCGAAATCTATACCGACGGCGCCTGCAAAGGCAATCCCGGCGCCGGAGGCTGGGGGGCGCTGCTCCAGTTCGGTGGAAAAACGCGCGAGCTCTTCGGCGGGGAAGCGCACACCACCAACAACCGGATGGAAATGACCGCCGTCATCCGCGCGCTCGAGGCGCTGCAGCCCGGCAGCCGCGTGCGGCTGCACACGGATTCGCAGTACGTGCAGCAGGGAATAAGCGAGTGGATCCACGCCTGGAAGAAGCGCGGCTGGCGCACCGCCGACAAGAAGCCGGTCAAGAACGAGGACTTGTGGCTCCGTCTCGACGAGCTTGCGAGCGAGCACGAGATCGAATGGCTCTGGGTCCGGGGGCACGACGGCAATCCCGGCAACGAGCGGGCGGATGAGCTGGCCAACCTCGGCGTTGCCGAGGTTGCTTCGAAGATCGTGACATGATCAACCGTGACATGTTGGAGCGTGACATGATAAAGCGTGACTTGAAGAAGCGAGTTTTTCCTCCTGGCTGCGCCGTACCATGTCACGCATCACCATGTCACGCTTCACCATGTCACACGGCATCACGTCACGCCGATTCATGTCACGCATTTCCAGCGTGAGCGCATGCGTCAGATAATCCTCGACACCGAGACGACGGGCCTCGAGCCGGAGCTGGGTCACCGCATCATCGAGATCGCGGGAGTCGAGCTCGTCAACCGGCGCTTCACCGGCAACGACTTCCACCGCTATCTCAATCCCGGGCGCGACAGCGATGCCGGCGCGCTCGAGATCCACGGGCTCACCACCGAATTCCTGAGCGACAAGCCGAAATTCCGCGACATCGCGGCCGAATTCCTCGATTACGTGAGCGGCGCCGAGCTGGTCATACACAATTCAGCCTTCGATATCGCTTTCCTGAACCGGGAGCTCGACCTGGCGGACCTGAAGCCCGTCACCGATTACTGCTCGGGCGTGGTGGACACGCTGCGCATGGCGCGTGAGCTGCATCCCGGCAAGCGCAACGGCCTCGACGCCCTGTGCGAGCGCTACCAGATCGACAACTCCGCCCGCACGCTGCACGGCGCGCTGCTCGACGCGCGTCTGCTCGCCGAGATCTATCTCTCGATGACGCGCGGGCAGGAAAGCCTGATGATGGAGGTGGAGGCGCCTGCGGTGGCCGTCGCGGTCGCCGAGGCTGCGCTCGGCAAGCTGGACCTCGTCATCGTGCGCGCCACCGAAAAAGAACTCGCGGAGCATGCCGGCCTGCTCGCCGAAATCGACAAGGAGAGCAAGGGCGCCACGCTGTGGCGCAAGCTTGAAAAGGCGTGAGTCGTAACGACTCACGAACTATGGGGGCGAATCACGACTCACGATTCACGAATCACGCCCCTGATGCCGGCTCGCCCCTGGCGAGCCGGGCGGCGACGGTGTCGATGAGCCGCCGCGAGATGCTGATCGGCGGCGGCAGCTTGGGCAGCTGGTCCGGCTCGAACCAGTGCGCTTCCTCGATTTCCACCCCATCCGGCCGCAGCTCGCCGCCCGCGTATTCGGCGGTGAAGGCGATCATCAGCGAGTGCGGGAATGGCCACGGCTGGCTGCCGAAGTAGCGGATGTTCTTGATTTCCACCCCGACTTCTTCGCGCGTCTCGCGGATCACCGTGT
>CAYYZZ010000041.1:0-14694 GCA_964476235.1 uncultured Streptomycetaceae bacterium
GGACCGGTCACTGAAACTTGCGCGCCGGTAGCCGGCAATTTCGAGGTCAGCCGCCGGCAGGCTTACGCCGGTCTCTTCGGGCCATGATCGGCAAGGTACTGCTTGAAATCCTCGCCGACCTCCGGATGGCGCTGCCCCAGTTCCACGGTGGCCTTGAGGTAGCCCAGCTTGGAGCCGCAGTCATAACGCACCCCTTGGTAGCGGTACGCAAGAACCTGCTGTTCTGCGAGTAGGGACGAGATCGCATCGGTTAACTGGATCTCGCCGCCGGAGCCCGGGTTCACGCGTTCGAGATGGTGGAAGATGCGCGGCGTCAGGATATAGCGGCCGACCACGGCGAGCGTCGAAGGCGCGTCCTCGGGCCTGGGCTTCTCGACGATCGCGCTGACCTTTTCGACCCGTTCGGCCAGCGGCTGCGTGGCCACGATGCCGTAGCTTCGGGTGTCGGCCCGCGGCACGTCCTGCACGCCCAGCACCGAGCAACTGTAGGACAGGTAGGCCTCGGCCATTTGCTGGATGACCGGCTTCCCGGCGTCGATCAGGTCGTCCGCCAGCAGCACCGCGAACGCCTCGTTTTCGACCGCCGGGCGGGCGCACAGCACAGCGTGGCCCAGCCCCAGCGCTTCCGTCTGGCGGATGTAGATGCAATTAACGTGCTTCGGCAGGATGTTGCGCACTGCATCCAGCATTTCCGTCTTGCCGTGGATTTCGAGCTCGTTTTCCAGCTCATAGGCCTTGTCGAAATGGTCCTCTATGGCACGCTTGTTGCGCCCGGTGATGAAGATCAGATCGGTGATGCCGGAAGCGACGGCCTCTTCGACCGAGAACTGGATCAGCGGCTTGTCGACGATGGGCATCATCTCCTTCGGGCTGGCTTTGGTCGCGGGGAGAAAACGTGTGCCCAGGCCGGCCACGGGGAAAACCGCCTTGGTGATCCTCTTCATGTTGTCCCTGGCTCCAGGTTCCAGTGTAGGTTGCTAACAGGGAGTTTACCGTTACTGCGTTGTTGATTGCTCGATTACCGTCCGGCGCCTTTCGCGCCGGGAACCAGCCGCCCCATCGCGTGGTACTCCAGCCCGAAGCTCGACACATAATGTGGATCGTAAAGATTCCTTCCATCGAAGATGGCAGGAACCTTCAGCGCTGATTTCAAGGCGGCGAAGTCCGGGCTTTTGAATTCCCTGCATTCCGTGGCAATGATCAGGGCATCGCTCCCGTTCACCGCTTCCATGGGTGTTGCGGCGTACGACAAACTGGAAGAGCCGCTGAAAATATTCCTGGCGTTATCCATCGCGATGGGATCGTAGGCGATCACGGTGGCATGGCGCGCGGCAAGTCCCCTGATGATCTCGAGACTTGGCGCTTCCCGCATATCGTCGGTGTTGGGCTTGAACGCAAGCCCCCATAGGGCGAAGCGCCTGCCGCTAAGATCGTTTCCGAAGCGGCGAACGACTTTGTCGACGATGAGCCGCTTTTGCCGGTCGTTCACGGCATTGAGAGCGGACACCAGGTGCAGATGGACGCCGTGCTCGTCGGCGGTTTTCTGCAGCGCCCGGATATCCTTCGGCAGACAGGAGCCGCCGTACCCGATTCCTGCGTAAAGAAAGTTGTAGCCGATGCGCTGATCGGCGCCGATTCCGAGTCTGACGTGCTCGATGTCGGCGCCCGTTGCATCCGCGAGTATCGACAGCTCATTCATGAACGATATCCGGGTAGCCAGCATCGCATTGGCCGCGTATTTCGTCAGTTCCGCGGATCGCACGTCCATGGTGATGAGCCGATCGTGGTTGCGGTTGAAGGGGGCGTATAACTGGCGCATAGACTGCAGGGAGCGTTCGTCATCAGTGCCGATGACGATCCGGTCCGGACGCATGAAATCCGCTATGGCGGCGCCTTCCTTGAGGAATTCGGGATTGGAGACGACGCTGAAATCCGTTGTGACTCCCCGCCGCCCGAGTTCGGCCGAGATTTCGTGACGCACCCGATCGGCGGTCCCGACCGGCACTGTCGATTTGTCGACTACGATCTTGTACGCCTTCATATGCTTCCCGATATTCCGCGCGGCGGCGAGGACATGGCTGAGGTTCGCCGAGCCATCTTCGCCGGCGGGCGTCCCCACGGCGATCACCTGGAACTGACCGTGATCCACCGCGGCTTCGATATCGGTGGTAAAGCGAAGATGCCCGGAGGCTATGCAGTTGCTGACCATCGACTCCAGGCCGGGCTCGAAGATCGGCACGCGGCCCTTGACAAGCATTTCAATTTTCTTCTCGTCCACATCCAGGCATGCCACTTCATTTCCCACTTCGGCCAGGCATGCTCCGGTGACCAAGCCGGCGTATCCGGTTCCTATGATCGTGACCTTCAAATCGCATTCTCCTCATTCATTGACATCAAAAACAGTATCGAGCCGGGCCACCGAATGCAAGCAGGAAGCTGTTCACGCCATAAACGATACAGGTTCTGCATAAGCGCCGATCATCAGTCACGAATCACCGTTCGCCAGATTTTCTCCTGCCCAACGCTGCCAGCGCCAGGTGTCGGCACACATCGCCTCGATGCCGAGCTGCGCCTGCCAGCCGAGCATCTCGCGGGCAAGCGCGGGGTCGGCATAGCACCGGGCGACGTCACCCGGCCGGCGCTCGACGATGCGGTACGGCACCGCCTTGCCGCTGGCCGCGGCAAATGCCTGCACCACCTCCAGTACGCTGTAGCCGCGCCCGGTGCCGAGATTCACAGTCAGCACGCCAGTGCGCTCGCGCAGCGCGTGGAGCGCCGCGAGATGGCCGCGAGCGAGATCGACGACGTGGATATAATCGCGCACGCCGGTGCCGTCCGGGGTCGGGTAGTCGGCGCCGTACACCGACAGCTCCTTCAGCCTTCCCGCCGCCACCCGGGCGATATAGGGCATCAGGTTATTGGGGATGCCGTTTGGATCTTCCCCAATCATCCCGGATGAATGCGCCCCGACAGGGTTGAAGTAGCGCAGTAGCGCGACGCGCCACCCGGAATCGGTCTTCGCCACGTCGCGCAGTATTTCCTCGATCATCAGCTTCGTGCGGCCGTAGGGGTTGCTCGCCGACAGCGGTAAATCCTCGCGGATCGGTACCGTCTTGGGCTCGCCGTACACGGTTGCCGAAGATGAAAATACGATCGTCTTCAGCCCGGCCTCCAGCATGCACTCGACGAGCGCCACGCTGCCTGAGACGTTGTTATCGTAATACGCAAGTGGCCGTGCGGCTGACTCACCGACCGCCTTCAGGCCGGCGAAGTGGATCACTGCGTCAAAGCGGTGGTCGGCGAACAATTGCCGCAGGGCAGGGCGGTCGCGAACGTCGATCTGCGCGAAACCCGGCCGCCGACCGGCAATGCGCTCGATGCGGTCGAGCACCGAGACCTTGCTGTTGCACAGGTTGTCGATGATGAACACATCGTGGCCCGCGGCCATCAGCTCGACGACGGTGTGGGAGCCGATATAGCCGGTGCCGCCGGTGATGAGTATGCGTAACATCCGTGAATGGTAAATGGCGAATTATTGAATGGCGTTTCAGTTTACGATTTACGATTCACGATTCACGATTAACGATTCACGGCAGTTGGGGAAGCAGTTTCGCCAGACATAGATGCATGCAGCGCTCCCAGCGCGGCATTTCCAGTCCGTAACGCGCCGCGAGCCTGGCGCAGGAGAGCCGCGAATTGGCCGGCCGCGCGGCGGGCAGTGGATACCCGGCAGTCGTGATCGGCGCTATCGCGCGACACTTCAGCATTGCGCCGCGTGCACGGGCGGCTTCGACGATGGCACTGGCAAAACCGTGCCAGCTCGTCTCGCCCGCTGCCGTCAGATGGAAGGTGCCGCTCTCGAACCTGTTGTTTTTGCGGCGAGTGAGATCCTGTTGCAGCGCCAGTGCCGTGACTTCCGCGACCAGCCGCGCCCAGGTTGGTGCGCCGAACTGGTCGGCCACCACCCGCAATTCCTCGCGCTCGCCGGCCAGGCGCAGGATGGTCTTGAGGAAGTTCTTGCCGCGGGCGGCGAACACCCAGCTCGTGCGTAAGATCAGATGGTCGGCGCCGGAAGCGCGCACGGCTTCCTCGCCGGCCAGTTTGCTGCGGCCGTAGGAGCTGGCGGGGCGGGGCGGATCCTCTTCCAGGTAAGGCCCGGATTTCGTTCCGTCGAACACGTAATCGGTCGAGTAATGCACCAACAACGCGCCGTGGCGGCGCGCCGCCACGGCCAGTTCGGCCGGTGCCGCGGCATTGATTGTCATGGCAAGATCGGGTTCTTGCTCGGCCTTGTCGACCAACGTGTAGGCGGCGGCATTGACGATCACATTAGGCCGCACCGCATCGACTACTGCACCGAGCGATTCGGGACGCGCCAGGTCGCACTGACCGCGCTCCGGAGCCAGCACTTCACCCAACGGCATCAGCGTGCGGGCCAGCTCCCAGCCGACCTGGCCGGTGGCGCCGGTGAGGAGGATTCTCGTCATCCGTGAATCGTGAATCGTCCCGCCCTATCGAGCAACGTTCTTGTGCAAGCCGGAGAGAAGCTGCCCGACTCGTTCGAGTTGGGCGAACACCTCATGCTGCGGCGCTAGGTAGCCCAATTCGGAGGAAAGCAGTATTTGCGTCTCGAGCTCGCTAAGTGAGCCCTTGGAGATGCTTATGAATTGAGAAAATTCTTTCTTCGTGGTTCTCGCGGCTCCTTCTGCGAGGTTGCTTGGGATTGATACCGCCGCACGGCGCATCTGGGCCGTCAGGCCGTATCGCTCTTCCCCTGGAAACGCCTGTGTGGCCACATAGGGCATCTTTACGAGCCGCATCGCTTGTTGCCACGCATCGAGGTTCTGGTGTGGTCTGACCATTATGGGTTCTCCATTCCCGGTTTACCGCCTCATCCGGCGGTGTTGCGATTAACGATTCACGATTTACGATTCACGAGCGGCTACGGGAACACTTCCGCGTTGGCAAACGGCACGCCCTTGGCGTCCTTGGCGGAGATCTGCGGCGGGCCGCCGAGCGGCCACTGGATGCCCAGGTGCGGGTCGTCCCAGCGGATGCACCGCTCGTACTCCGGCGCGTAGTAGTCGGTCGTCTTGTAGAGCACCTCGGCATGGTCCGAGAGCACCAGAAAGCCGTGCGCGAACCCCACCGGAATCCACATCTGCTTCTTGTTGTCGGAGGAGAGGATGTTCGAGACCCATTTGCCGCGGGTCGGCGAGTTGCCGCGGATATCGACGGCGACGTCGAAGATTTCGCCTGCCACGGCGCGGATGAGCTTGCCCTGCGGCTGCATGATCTGATAGTGCAGGCCGCGCAGCACGTTCTTCATCGAGCGCGAGTGATTGTCCTGCATGATCGGCGGCTCGATCCCGGTCAGACGCTTGAATTCGCGCGCGTTGAAGCTCTCGAAGAAAAACCCGCGCGCATCCCCGAACACGTTGGGCTCGATGACCAGCACGTCGGGAATGGCGGCCGGTACGATTTTCATCAGAATACCTTTTCCTTCAGGAGCCCAAGCAGGTACTGTCCATAGCCGCTCTTGGCGAGCGGCTGCGCCAGCCGCTCGAGATCGGCGTCGCCGATCCAGCCCATGCGCCAGGCGATTTCCTCGGGACAGGCTACCTTGAGGCCCTGCCGTTTTTCGATGGTGGCTATGAACAGGGAGGCCTCGATCATGGATTCGTGGGTGCCGGTATCGAGCCAGGCATGACCGCGTCCCATCACCTTGACATCGAGCGCCCCCAGTTCCAGATAGGCTCGGGTGACGTCCATGATCTCCAGTTCGCCGCGCGCGGAGGGTTTCAGAGCGGCTGCAATGTCCAGCACGCGGTTGTCGTAGAAATAGAGACCGGTGACGGCGTAACGGGATTTCGGTTGCCTGGGCTTCTCCTCCAGGCTGATGGCGCGGCCCCGGGCATCGAATTCGACCACGCCGTAGCGCTCCGGATCGTGCACCGGGTAGGCGAATACCGTGGCGCCCGCCTCGCGCGCGGCGGCGGCTCTGAGATCGTTGGCGAACTCGTGGCCGTAGAAGACGTTATCGCCCAGGATGAGGGTTGAGTGGTCCTTGCCGACGAAATCGCGGCCGATAATGAAAGCTTGCGCCAGCCCGTCGGGCGAGGGCTGCACGGCGTAGGACAGGTTCAAACCCCACTGGCCACCGTCCCTCAGCAACAGCTCGAAGCGCGGCGTGTCCTGCGGCGTGGAGATGACCAGGATGTCGCGTATTCCCGCCAGCATCAGCGTGCCGAGCGGATAGTAGATCATCGGCTTGTCGTTGATGGCCAGCAACTGCTTGGACACTGCGATCGTCAGCGGGTGGAGGCGGGTGCCGGAACCCCCGGCGAGTATGATGCCTTTGCGGCGGCTGGCGGGCGGTGTTTTCACTGGTCATCGCCGAGTCCGCTCAACCGCTTGCGTTCGGCGGGGGATACGGCTTGCAGCAGTTGATTGACGAATTGATCCTGTATTTGGTTCGCTCGGGCCTGGTCGGGGTCGATGGAAGAGACGCGAAACAGCATTCCATCCGGGATACGCCCGGTCAGGCCGTAACGCAGGTCCATAAGCCGCTTTTGCAGTTTTCCCCGTACCGCCTTGTCGCCAACGGTGAACCAGTAGGTCACCGGCTCCTGGCGTGGCCCCATGGTAGTGAACAGGCGCTGCGCGGGAATCTCACCGAACGGCGTCGCGAGTTGCGATGCCTCGTTCCTTTGCAGCGTGAACCCCTGTGCCGGATAGCAGACCTCCGGCTTGTGCGCCTGCAAGGAGCCCCGCTGATCTGAGCCATAGGCCAGCGAAAGCATGATCCGGTAGCCTTGGGTATTCACGTAGACGCGGGTCAGAACCTGGCTGTAGAGCTTGTCGAGCAATGCCTGGGTCTGCGGATTGACGATCTGCACGATCCGCTTGGAATCCTCGCGCCAGTCGCCGAACTGCTTCGGAATCATGGTTTCCAGCGAGATTGCCGGCCCCAGGTCGGCAGCCTTTGTGTCCGGACGGGCGACGATGGCGCCGGCGCTCGCCGCGAACATCAGGGCGGCGATCACGAAAGCGATTCGGTTCGACGACATGCCTCTTTTACCCCTAACCTTTCACGATGGACCTTGAATCCTGCCCCTTGTCCCTTGAACCTTGGGCCTTGTAATTACTTGAATATCTGGCCAAGCAGTGCATCATAACGAGCCTCGGGCGCAGCGACAAGTTTGACTTCATCCTTCGGGTGGCCCATCACCCAGTACGCCTCTTCACCGCCGTCCATCGAGCCGCAGCTCGAAGTGGCCATCGCCGCGCTCGACCGCAATCAGGCACATCAGTGGTGCGAGCTGCTGCTGGTGCTGCGTGGGGACGCGCGCGGTGGCCTGAAACCGCGGTGCGCCGCCGCTGGCCCAGGATCCCGTGCCGTCGAGCTGCAGCGGACCCTGCTGCGTGCGCAGCAAGGCATAACCCGTGGTGCTTTCGCCTGTGAGACGCAACTCGTAGTCGCCAAGAGGCGCAATTGGCGCAAGCGCAGAGCTGGCGCCGCGCCATTGCAGCGTAGCGTCGCCCTTCAGCCGCCCGCCGCGACCGATGGAAACGCGAGCGACGTGGAGCAGCACGTCGTCGCGGAGCTCGAGCGGCGCCAGCCGGGGTACGGCGAGACCCAGAACTGCGGCCGGCAATTTGACGTGGGCGTCCGCGAGTTCGATCCGCGACGGAGAAGTCGTCACTGGGAAACGGGCGGACGACTCGCTCAGTTCGACTTCCCAGGAGAAATGTCCGCGCAGCAATGACTGCGGCAAAAAACGCCACGCCGTGTTTTGTGCAACGCCGGTCCGCCGGTCCACGTCGCGCATCTCGAGCTGCCCCGCGCCCGACCATAGCGTGCCCTGTGCCTCGGCGATGCCCAGCCTGCCATTGCTCGCGCGCTACAGGCCGGGCATCGACCAGCGTCGCCGGTGCAGTGGCAATGAGCCCGAGAATATAAGCGCCCAGCCCCACGGCGTAAGCGCCGACCTCGTTTTCGAACAATCTCCAGCGCGTCACTGTGGCTGGGCGCGGGTGAAGGTGGCGGTCACGCTGACGAGGCCCGCCGTGGACAACGCTTCAATCCGGCAGGCGTCGAGACGCACCTGCAGCGATTGCACGGCGCCGACCCAGGCCAGCCAGTCCGCGACGGCACGGAGCCGAATACCACCCGTACCTTTCAGCCTGATCGGGGTGGGCGCCCAGCGCCTGGTGCGCCGGCTGTGCCCGGAGTGCCGCAAGCCCTATGCTCCCGATCCCGCGCAACTGCGAATCCTGGGATTTCCTCCATCGGACGGGACCCTGTACGCCGCACAAGGTTGCGCCGCCTGCATGCACTCGGGTTACCGGGGCCGCACCGGCATATACGAATTGGTGATGGTTGACGATGATTTCCGCCGGCTCATCCACGACCGCGCTTCCGAGCAACGGTTGCGTGAGCACGTGATCGGGCGCGGCATGCGGACCTTGCGCGAGGACGGCATGCGCTGAGTCTCTCAAGGCGCGACCAGCCTGGAAGAAGTGGTGCGCGTGACGCGCGAATAGCGGCGGCTGGCGGGCGGTGTTTCGCGGGTGGTTGAGGCGGTCATCGTACGATATATGAGGATCCAGAAGTCTTACCGGCTGTCTTACCGGCTGCGCCGTCTAGATAGCCGGGGAATTCTGTTTCGGATAGATCCGATGGATGGCGAAAAAGTTGTCCGCGCCCTCGACGACAGCCTGGTTTGGAAGAACCTGTTCACCCGGGGCCTGGAGATCATCTCGGTTGTTGGAGATCATCTTTCGATGATCCGTGAGCACAATCCGACGCTGGCGCGAGAGATGAATGAAGTGCTGCAGCGACATTGGCCGAGCCAGCACGACAAGGTCAGCATCGAGCCCGACGAACCGCAGCAAGCGTCTCCGGGCCCCGAGACTGGGGCAATCGTATCTCCGGGCGGTCCAGACAGATGACTTGAGGCGACCCACGGTGATTCGATTTGGGAGCTTATAGTAACTTCGTCTGAGCGCGATTCAAGTAGTCGTTCCAGGCAACCACTGGTAGGGATTCCGGCTTACACCAGCGCATGGCTTCGATTATCGCCCGCGCCAGCTGCAGGTCGGTGATCAGGGGAACCCCGGCATCCACCGCCCGGCGGCGGATGAGGTAACCATCGGGGCGCCCGTACGCATCGTATTCTCGCGGGACATTGATTACGAGATCCACCCTGCCGTCATCGATTACCTCAAGCCCACTCAGTCCGTTCCCCGATCTCTTGCCTACCGGGGTGCAAGGAATATCTATCTCCGCGAGCATCTCGGCCGTGCCGTCGGTCGCATAGATAGGCAGCTTTAATTCATGCGCAATCACGCGGACCTCGTCGGCGAACCAATACTTGTCGGCAACGGGACCCAAGGACAGCAAGACGCCTTTTCTTGGGATTCGGAATCCTGTAGCGAGCAGACCGTGAAGGAGAGCCTCATTCAGGTTCGCGCCCAGACAACCGACTTCGCCGGTGCTCATCATTTCGACCCCGAGCATCGGGTCCGCGCCCACCAGCTGCGAGAATGAAAACATCGGGACTTTCACGCCAACGAAGTCGAGATCCAGGCTGTTGTTTGTTTGGTCCTGTGTGACCCCCAACATGCAGCGCATGGCTTCGCGCGCGAAGTTCTTGCCGGTGACCTTCGATACAAATGGCAGACTGCGAGACGCGCGCAAGTTGCACTCGATTACCTTGACCGCATTGTGTTTGGCGAGGAACTGCACGTTGAAGGGGCCCGTGATATTTAGCGCGCGTGCCAGTCTCGCCGCGATTTGCTTGATTCGGCGGATGATCGAGATGTAAAGCGTTTGCGGCGGCAGCACAAGCGTGGAATCGCCGCTGTGCACGCCGGCGTCCTCGATATGCTCGCTAATTGCCCACAGGACGATCTTGCCCTCATGGGCGACCGCATCGATTTCGACCTCCCGCGCGTGGCTTTCGAACTTGGACATTACAACCGGATGGTCGGGTGAAACGCCGCTCGCCCGGGCGAGAATGCGGCGCAGCTCGTTGGGTTCGTGTGCCACGTTCATCGCGGCGCCGCTCAGCACGTAGCTCGGCCGAACCAGAACAGGGAAGCCGCCGAGCCGTTCAACCATGCTTTCCGCTTCATCGGCATCGGTTACATGGAACCAGCGAGGCTGATCGATCTCCAGCTGATCGAGGAGCGCGCTGAATTTCCGTCTATCCTCTGCCTTATCGATATTTTCGGGATCCGTCCCCAGGATCTTGACGCCGGCCCGGTGCAGGCGAATGGCGAGGTTGTTGGGGATTTGGCCGCCCATGCACACGACAACGCCGTACGGACGCTCGTACTCGTAGAGATGGAGCA
This sequence comes from uncultured Streptomycetaceae bacterium, assembly GCA_964476235.1. GTDB lineage: Bacteria > Pseudomonadota > Gammaproteobacteria > Burkholderiales > SG8-41 > SG8-41. The sequence continues at coordinate 10,360 of CAYYZZ010000041.1, forward strand.
CGGTTTCCAGGCTTATCTCGTCGAAGATGAGTCGATCGCAGACGTCATAGTCCGTGCTGACGGTCTCAGGGTTGTAGTTGACCATGAGAGTCTCGTAGCCGAGCGCGGTCGCCGCCTGCGCGGCATTCACACTGCACCAGTCGAACTCGACGCTCGATCCGATCCGGTAAACGCCGGAACCCAGCACCATGATCTTCTTGCGCCACGAGGGTGCGATGTCGGACTGACTCGCATGATAGGTCATGTACAGATAGTTGGTCTCCGCCGGGAACTCGGCTGCCAAGGTATCGATCTGGGCGATATGAGGTGAAACATCATGAGCCTTGCGCATTTCACGGATGCTGCCCGCCGGTGTCCGGGCGAGCTTCTCGATCGCCTGATCGGAAAAACCAAGGCCCTTGGCCTCGCGCAGCAGCTCTACGGTTGGCAGCGACCCGATTCCGGTGAGGCGCCGGTGCATGTCCACGATCAGCTGAATGGCATGGAGGAACCACCGATCAATGGCGGTGAGCTCGTGAATCTCGTCGATCGACATGCCTTCCCACAGCGCGCGTGCCACGGCGAAGATCCGAAGCGGTGTCGGGTTTCTGAGCGCGTCGCGCAGATCATCGAACTCGAACGCATGAGGTTCGAGACCCCTGACCGCGATGTCCAACATGCGGAGTGCTTTCTGAATCGCTTCCGGAAAGGTTCGACCGATGGCCATGACCTCCCCGACACTTTTCATTTCGGTGCCGATGCGCATCGAGGCCCCGTGGAACTTGGTGAGATCCCATCGGGGAACCTTGCAAACGATATAGTCCAGGGAAGGCTCGAAGAATGCGGTCGTGCGACGGGTGATGCTGTTGGGAATGTCAGGCAGCGCGTATCCGAGGGCGAGCTTGGCCGCGACGTAAGCGAGTGGATAGCCTGTTGCCTTGCTGGCGAGCGCGCTTGAACGCGAGAGCCTGGCATTCACCTCGATTACGTGATATTGCGTGCTCTGAGGGTCGAGCGCAAACTGGATATTGCACTCACCGATGATGCCAAGGTGACGAACGGTCCTGATCGCAACGGACCGCAATAGTTGATACTCTTCGTCATTCAGCGTCTGCGATGGCGCGACCACGATGGATTCGCCAGTATGAATGCCCATCGGGTCCAGGTTTTCCATGTTGCACACGGTTATGCAATTGTCGCGGCTGTCGCGAACCACCTCGTATTCGATTTCCTTCCGGCCGCCAAGATATTCCTCGACCAGCACTTGCTGCATGCCCTGCGCGAACGCCCGCCTCAGCGCGTCTTCGAGATCGGCCTCGGTACGGACCACGCCACTGCCCTTGCCGCCCAGGGCATATCCGCCGCGCAGCATCACGGGAAAGCCGATCTCGCGGGCCGCTGTCCTTGCCTCCGCCAAGGAGTGGCTCGCCTGGCTGCGGGCGGTGGCCACGCCGATCTCGCGCAGACGTTCGACGAATAGCCGGCGATCCTCGGTGTCGCGGATACTTGCGATCGGCGTTCCCAAGACCTGAATCCCGTATTTGGCCAGGACGCCACGATCGTGCAGGGCCAGACCGCAGTTCAGGGCGGTCTGGCCGCCGAACGACAGCAGGATCGCATCGACCTCCTCCTGTACGATGATCTTTTCGACCAACTCCGGCGTGACGGCAACGAGATAGATCCGGTCAGCGAGCTCGTCGCTGGTCTGGATTGTCGCGATGTTGGGATTGACAAGGATGGTGGTGATTCTTTCCTCTTTCAGGGCCTTGATGGCTTGCGATCCGGAGTAGTCGAACTCTCCTGCTTGACCGATTTGCAGCGCTCCGGATCCGAGGATCAGAACCCGTTTCGGCTTCTTGGCTAAGTAGGCTCCGTACATGTAACTTATCTCCGGCGCAGGGCTCTGACCAGACGCAAGAAATCGTCAAACAAGAAGCCGCTATCCCGCGGCCCGGGATGCGCTTCGGGATGAAATTGAACGCTAAAGAAGGGGCGTGAGCGCGAACGTATGCCCTCATTGGTTCCGTCGTTGATGTTTACGAACCACGGTTCCCAATCAGCGGGCAGCGATCCCTCGCGCACGGCGTAACCATGGTTCTGGCTGGTCACGTAGCAACGCCGGGTAAGCAGGTCTTGAACGGGTTGATTCACGCCGCGATGGCCGTACGGCAGCTTGTATGTATCGGCGCCGGCGGCGAGCGCCAAAATCTGATTGCCGAGGCAGATGCCAAAGATTGGTTTGACGCACGTGCCAAGCAAGGCGCGCATTTGTTCGATGAGCGGCCCGAGGTCCTTCGGGTCGCCCGGACCGTTGCCGACGACGATTCCGTCAACCTGTTCGGCGAATGGGGCGAGCGGCACGTGCCAGGGTACGCGCAGAACGCTGGCACCTCGGGCAAGAAGCGACCTGACAATGTTGTCCTTCGCGCCCGCGTCAACGAGCAGGATCGTGAGTTCGCCAGCGTCATAACGTACGGGTTCGGGCGGCGCGACCAAGCGAAATACTTCGTCCTGCATGCGCACGGCCTGGGCATCCCGCCGTGCCTCGGCAAGCGTCAAGGCCGCCGGGAAAAGCCAGCCCATCATGGTGCCCTGTTCTCGCAGGCGCCGCGTCAGCGTGCGGGTATCTATGCCGGTAACGGCAGGAATATCCTCGCCCTTCAGCCAGTGGCTCAGCGAGCGGGTACCGGCATGATGGCTGTAGGTGTCCACGTAGTGCTGCACGACCAATCCCTGAATTTGTATGGCCCCGGATTCGTAGGGCGCGTCGAGGGTGCCCGGCCGTCGCGGGGGCGGTACGCCGTAATTGCCTACAAGAGGGTACGTGAGTACGAGGATCTGCCCGCGATAGGAGGGATCGGTCAAGCTTTCCACGTATCCCGTCATGCCCGTGTTGAAAACCACCTCGCCCGCTACCGCTACCCCGGCTGCAAAACCGCGACCGTCAACCTCCGTCCCGTCGTCAAGGACGAGCTTCATCGCCGATGGCGGACATTGTTCCACTTCTCGCGTTCCATCTGTCGTAGGTGATCGGTCGCGCTGGGTGCTCCGCACAAACTGGGTGGGCTCATTTCTGGATGGTTCCGGGAGCGTTGGCTTGTCGATTGGCATCTTTTCTGGTAAGCGCGAGCGCGAGATTCCAGTTTCAACAGTACCACATCGCCTCGCGGGGTCGCAATCGGATGCGCAACGAAGCGGACGTAGGCGGGGACGGTGCCCCTTCTGAGCCGGTTACGCCGGTACCTGACATCTGTATCGATGGCGATGAGCCAATTTCCTCAGGGCCGGTGGGAAGAATGTCCTGTATTCGGGTCATGAAACCGTTAGCTAACATCGAATCTGCGGATGGGGCGACTCGCTGATGGCAAAGATCGGGCTGCACAGCGGAGGTATTGTGCTGAATCGCCGTACCGGGTTTGGCGACGTATACTCCATGATTCATTGAAGCTGGGTTTCAGGTTTGACATGCATCAGCAGCCGCTACTCAAATATCCTCGGCGAGGGTGGAACATTTGACACAAATGTTTTATCATCTCAATACGTTACTCAAACATTAGAGCGGGCCTGTCCCGCTTGACCTGAAAGAGGAGTTGCGGCCTGTCATGGCACACGAAGACCTGTCTCGGGAACAGCAGGTAGAAGGCTCGTCAGATCGCTCGTTCGGCCTGGTTTTTGGCGGCGTATTCCTGATAATCGCGTGTTGGCCGCTGTTCCAAAAGGAGCAGCCACACTGGTGGGCCGTCGTCGTGTCAGCGATTTTCACAGCGATTGCGCTGCTGAAGCCGGCGCTGCTGGCGGGGCTTAACCGGCTGTGGATCAAGCTCGGCGTTCTGCTCGGCAAGGTGGTCAGCCCGATCGCGTTGGGCCTCCTGTTCTACGGCGTAGTCACGCCGATCGGGGCAGTGATGCGGCTCACCGGGAAAGATCCGCTGCGCCTCAAGCTCGACCCCGGCGCGGACTCGTACTGGATACTGCGCAAGCCGCCGGGTCCTCCGCCCGATTCCATGACCAACCAGTTTTAGGAGTCGCGATGGCGATACTCAAGGAACTGTGGGCGTTTTTGCGCACCCGAAAGAAATATTGGCTGTGGCCGATCTTCGTGGTGATGGCACTCTTGGGGGTGCTGATCGTGCTGGCCCAGGGTTCGGCCGTGGCGCCGTTCATCTACACACTGTTCTGATTGGGCAGGGACATGCGCATTCTCGGGATCTCTGCTTTCTATCACGACAGCGCTGCCGCGTTGATCGAGGATGGCCGGATCGTTGCCGCCGCGCAGGAAGAGCGCTTCTCGCGCAAGAAGCACGATGCCCGGTTTCCCGCCCACGCAATCCGCTATTGCCTGACCGAGCGCGGGAC
>CAYYZZ010000042.1:0-1505 GCA_964476235.1 uncultured Streptomycetaceae bacterium
GCGCCACTCGCGCGGGCCGCTCTCGTGCGCCGAGTCGCCGGTCGTGTCCACGGCGACCGTGACCGGCATGTCCTTGACCTCGAACTCGTGGATCGCCTCCATGCCGAGATCCTGGAACGCGAGCACGCGCGAGGCGCGGATCGCCTTCGACACCAGGTAGGCCGCGCCGCCCACCGCGATGAGATGGATGCCCTTGTGGCGCTTGATCGCATCGATCGCCTGCTTGCCGCGCTCCGACTTGCCGATCGAGCCGAGCAGGCCCGTGCTTCCGAGCAGGGTGTCCATGAACTTGTCCATGCGGCGCGAGGTGGTGGGACCGGCGGGGCCGACCACCTCGTCGCGCACGGCGTCCACCGGGCCGACGTAGTAGATGAACCGGTTGGTGAAGTTCACGGGAAGCTTTTCGCCTTTGGCGATCAGGTCCGCAAGGCGCTTGTGGGCGGCGTCGCGGCCGGTCAGGATCTTGCCGGTGAGCAACAGGCGATCACCCGACTTCCACGTCGCGGTTTCCGATTTCGTCAGTGTCTCGAGGTTGATGCGCTTTGCGCCGCTCGCGAGATCGACCGACAGCTTCGGCCAGTGCTCCAGGCCAGGGACATCGATGCGCGCAGGCCCGCTGCCATCCAGGTGAAATTCGACGTGACGGGTTGCGGCACAGTTGGGTATCACGGCCACGGGCAGGGAAGTGGCATGGGTCGGATAGTCGAGCACCTTGATGTCGAGCACGGTGGTCAACCCCCCGAGCCCCTGGGCGCCGATGCCGAGCGCGTTGACCTTGTCGAAGATCTCGATCCGCAGCTCCTCGGCGCGGGTTTTCGGGCCGCGTGCCTTGAGCTCGTGCATGTCGATCGGGTCCATCAGCGATTCCTTGGCCAGCATCATGGCCTTCTCGGCCGTGCCGCCGATGCCCACGCCCAGCATGCCCGGCGGGCACCAGTCGCCGCCCATGGTCGGGACCTGCTCCAGGATCCAGTCCACCACGGAATCGCTCGGGTTCAGCACGGCGAAGCGCGACTTGTTCTCCGAGCCGCCGCCCTTGGCCGCAAGCCTGACCTCGACCTTGTTGCCGGGGACGAGCTCCATGTAAACCATTGCCGGCGTGTTGTCCTGAGTGTTTTTCCGCGTGCCCGCCGGGTCGGCAAGCATCGAGGCGCGCAGGGGGTTGTCCTTGTCGGTGTAGGCGCGGCGGACGCCCTCGTTGACCATGTCCTGCACGCTCATCTTCGCCTCCCAGCGCACGTCCATGCCGACTTTCACGAAGACGACCGCGATGCCGGTGTCCTGGCATACCGGCCGATGGCCTTCGGCCGCCATGCGCGAATTTATTAGGATCTGGGCGATCGCGTTCTTGGCGGCGGGCGACTGTTCCCGCTCGTAGGCCTCACCCATCGCCTTGATGAAGTCCACCGGGTGGTAGAACGAGATGAACTGGAAGCCGTCGGCGATGCTCTGGATGAAGTCTTCCTGCTTGATGGTGGTCATGGTTCAGGATTGAGGACTGAGGA
>CAYYZZ010000042.1:1605-6676 GCA_964476235.1 uncultured Streptomycetaceae bacterium
TGAGGATTGAGGATTGAGGATTGAGTGGTCGAGATTCAGGGAACCCGTGACTCGTAAGGGCCACAGCTTAGCGTATTAGACGATGCCTTCCAGCACCTGCACGTCGACCGGGGTGCCGGGGGTGACGTTGCCCTGCTCGGTGGGGAGAATGATGAAGCAGTTCGCTTCCGACATCGAACGTAGAATGCCGGAGCCCTGCTCGCCGGTCACTTGCACGCTCCAGTTGCCGGCGGCGTCCTGCGTGAGGATACCGCGCTGGAACTCGGTGCGGCCGGGGGCTTTTTTCAGGCTCGACGTGCAGGGTACCTTGAAAGTCGGCAGCGGCGGCACCGGGTCGCGCCCGGACAGTTTGAGTAGCGCATCGCGCACGAACTGATAGAAGGTGACCATCACCGAGACCGGGTTGCCGGGCAGGCCGAAGAAGTGGGCCGTGCCGATCTTGCCGTAGGCGAGGGGGCGCCCCGGCTTCATTGCGATCTTCCAGAACACCACCTCGCCCAGCTTGCCGAGCAGGTCCTTGACGAAATCGGCTTCGCCGACGGAGACACCGCCGCTGGTGATTACGACGTCTGCCGCCGCTGCCGCGTCCTTGAACGCCTTTTCCAGCAGCGCGGGATCGTCGCGCACCACGCCCATATCCAGCACCTCGCAGCCGAGCCGCGTCAGCATGCCGTGGATGGTGTAGCGATTGCTGTCGAAGATCTGGCCTTCCTTGGGTTGCGTTCCGATCGACACCAGCTCATCCCCGGTGGAAAAGAACGCCACCCGGAGCTTGCGGTAAACGTTGACTTCGCCGATCCCCAGCGAGGAGATGAGGCCGATCTCGGCTGGGCGCAGCGGGAGGCCCCGCTTGAGCGCCACCTGTCCCGTGGCGAGGTCTTCGCCCGCGCGGCGCAGGTTCTGGCCTTTCTTGTGGCCGGCGCCGATGGCTACGCGGTCTTTGTCCGCCTTGACGTGCTCCTGCATGACGATGGTGTCGGTGCCGGCCGGCACCACGCCGCCGGTCATGATGCGCACGCACTCTCCCTCCTTTACGGCGCCCTGGTAAGGCGCGCCGGCAAAGGCAGTGCCCGCCACCCTCAAGGCAACTTCCCCATCGCGCTTGAGATCGGTGAAGCAGACAGCGTATCCATCCATCGCGGAGTTGTCGTGGGCGGGCACGTTGAGCGGGGAGACCACGTCCTCCGCCAGCACCCGTCCCAGCGCGGCCCGCACGCCCACCCGCTCGGTCGTGGTGACGGGCGCAAGGAAGCGCGCAATGACCTCGCGCGCCTTCGCGACCGGCATCGAGTTTGGATCGTAATCATCCGCGCAGCTCAGCGCACGGAGGGTTGCTACGGGATCGTTCACGGATCGTTCGCGCAGGGCAATATTATCAATCGGAATTTTACCGGAATAACCGCGGGACAAGGTTGTATCCCGGCGGGGGTGGGCAGCCAAAGGAGGCGATTCCCCGGGCCTGATATGCTCTAGCCGGCACGGATATCCCATTATGAACGAAATCTCACAGGCGTTGGCCGCAGCGGGGACGCTGATCGCTGGCTTCGACACGAAGCTCGTTGAAATCGTGCTGCTCAGCCTTCGAGTCAGCCTGGCCGCGGTCGTGATCGCTTGCGTCATCGGGCTTCCACTGGGGGCGGCGATTGCTGTCAACCGGTTCGCGGGCAGGCGCGCCCTGATGGTCCTGCTGAACGCGCTGATGGGCCTGCCACCGGTCGTGGTGGGCCTGGTGGTCTATCTGCTGCTGTCGCGTGCCGGACCGCTGGGGCAGTTTGGAATACTGTTCACCCCCTCAGCAATGATCGTGGCGCAAACCATCCTCATCATTCCCATCGTGGCGGCCCTCTCGCGTCAGGTGATCGAAGACGCCTGGCAGGAATACCAGGAACAGCTGCGTTCTCTTGGCGCGGGTCCATTGACCTCTGCGTTGACGCTTCTCTGGGATACCCGTTTCTCGCTGGTTACGATCGTGCTGGCGGGGTTCGGGCGGGCGGCGGCCGAAGTCGGCGCCGTGATGATCGTGGGAGGAAATATAGACGGCGTGACGCGGGTGATGACAACCACGATCGCGCTCGAGACCAGCAAGGGGGACCTGCCGCTTGCGCTGGGGCTGGGCATTATCCTGCTTGCCCTGATCCTGATGCTGAACGCCGCAGCCTTCTGGGTCAAGGAAGCGGCGCAGCGGCGTTTCGGCTAGTGCCGTTCCAACTATTTACGCCAATCCAGGAAGCTCTAAAGGGCCAGATTGCCGCCGCTAGCGAGCTTACGCGAGTTAGGAGAAACAAGTTGGAACGGCACTAGCAGCCTGCCGCGCTTGGTACGCCGGACAGGCTGCTAATAGCAAAACCGCCCGAGGAGTATTGGATGAAATCGACTCAAATGACTTGTTACCGGTCGCCAGTGGAGAGAGGAGTGGGGCGAACTCAAGTCTCCGCCGTCCTCTTCGTACTGTCTTATTGCGGGCGGTTTTGCCTTAGGACTTTGTCGGACAAACGTCCGGCAAAGTCCTCCCGCGAGGAATGAACGATGCTTCCCCTCGTGCTTGATGCGATCTCGTTCAGGGCCGGTGGCAAGGCCATCATCGACCGCGTTTCGATCGAGATCGGCGCGGGGCCGCGCACCGTCATCCTCGGGCCGAACGGGGCGGGGAAAAGCGTGCTCATGCGACTCTGTCATGGCCTGCTCGAGCCGACGTCGGGCACTATCGCATGGCACGGCAGCAACGGCGGGCGCCGGCGGCAGGCGATGGTCTTTCAGCGGCCGGTGATGCTGCGTCGCTCGGCGCTGGCAAACGTGATCTACGGAATGAAGTTAGCCGGCATCACGCCACGCGAATGCGAATTGCGGGCGCGCGACGTGCTCGAAGCGGTCGGGCTGTTGCATCTATCGGGACGGTCGGCACGCATGCTGTCGGGAGGGGAGCAGCAGAGGGTCGCGCTGGCGCGCGCCTGGGCCCTCAACCCCGAGGTATTGTTTCTCGACGAGCCAACCGCGAACCTTGACCCCGGCGCTTCCCGCGACATCGAGAACATCATCGTCCAGATCCATGCCAGCGGCACCAAGATCATCATGACCACCCACAACCTGGGGCAGGCGCGGCGGCTGGCCGATGAAATCCTGTTCCTGCACCAGGGGCGGCTGGTCGAGCGGGCAGCCGTGGAGCGCTTCTTTCAGCATCCCGAATCGGCGGAGGCCGCCTCGTTCATACGTGATGAGATACCTTAGGTATGTATTACAAGTCATTGATATGTAGCATATTAGTATTATCGATATCGTTGGCGCCTGGTGCCCAGGCCCAGACTCGCTTTATCACGGTGGCCTCTACCACCTCGACCGAACAATCGGGGCTGTTCCGCCATATCCTGCCGGTCTTCGAGAAGAAAACCGGCATCCAGGTGCGGGTGGTCGCCCTCGGCACCGGGCAAGCGCTCGACATGGCGCGCCGTGGCGATGCCGACGTGGTGTTCGTGCACGCAAAGGCGGCCGAGGAGAAGTTCGTCGCAGAGGGTCACGGGGTGAGGCGCCTGCCGGTGATGTACAACGACTTCGTGCTGATCGGCCCGAAATCGGATCCTGCCAGGACCGCAGTTGGCAAGAACATCATGGAGGCGCTGCGCAAGGTCAAGGAGACAACCGCGGCATTCGTTTCCCGTGGCGACCGGAGCGGGACGCATATGGCAGAGCTCGAACTATGGAGGCAGGCTGGCATCGACATCGCGGCGGAAAAAGGGCCCTGGTACCGCGATACGGGGCAGGGCATGGGGCCGGCGCTCAACACGGCGGCTTCGATGAACGGCTACATCCTGGCCGATCGCGGCACCTGGATATCGTTCAAGAATCGCGGCGATCTTGCCATCCTGGTGGAAGGCGACCAGCGGCTGTTCAACCAGTACGGCGTGATCCTGGTGAACCCGGAGAAGCACAAGCACGTGAAGAAAGAGATGGGCCAGGCGTTCATAGACTGGGTCGTCTCGCCCGACGGGCAAAAAGCCATCGCTGACTACAAGATCGGCGGCGAGCAGCTGTTCTTCCCTAACGCCGGCCAGCCTGGCGCATGACATCCACCCGCGTCTGGATCGTGTCGGCGGTCGCGTGTGCCGCACTCGCCGCTCTAGTCATTGCAGCCTTCTCCGTCGGGCGTTTCCCGATTGCGGCAGGGGATCTCGCCAGTATCCTGTGGGCCAGTCTGACCGGCTCCGAGCATGGGCTCGACCCGACCCTCTCAACCGTGGTCCTCAAGATTCGTGGCCCGCGCGTCGCGGCAGCGCTGCTGATCGGAGCGGCGCTCGCAGCCGCCGGCGCTGCGTACCAGAACATGTTTCGCAATCCGCTGGTTTCTCCCGATATTCTTGGAGTGTCCGCGGGTGCCGCGGTGGGGGCGGTACTGGGAATATTCCTTTCTCTCAGCGTGATCATGATCCAGTCCCTTGCCTTCGCTTTTGGCCTTGGCGCAGTCGCTCTGGTTTACCTCACGGCGAACGCAGTGCGGGGTCATGACCCTTTGTTGGTGCTGGTACTGGCGGGCGTGGTGGTGGGGTCCCTGTTGGGCGCGTGCGTCGCGCTGATGAAGTACCTGGCCGATCCCTACAATCAGCTTCCGGCGATCACGTTCTGGTTGCTGGGCAGCCTTGCTTCGGCGAGCCCGGAGGATGTCTGGTCCACGCTGCCGTTCATGCTGCTGGGCCTGCTGCCGATGTGGCTGCTGCGCTGGCGGATCAATCTGCTATCCCTCGACGACGAGGAAGCCAGGGCGCTCGGGGTGGAAACCGGCCGCATACGGCTGGTAGTGATTGTAGCGGCGACATTGATGACTTCCGCCGCGGTTGCCATTTCCGGCGTGATCGGATGGATCGGGCTCGTCATTCCCCATTTTGCGCGCTTGCTCGTGGGCCCCGACTTCAGCCGCTTGCTGCCCACTTCGATACTGCTCGGCGCGGCTTTTCTGCTTGGCGTGGATACGCTTGCGAGGACGGTGGCGCGGATCGAAATCCCGCTGGGCGTGCTGACCGCGTTCGTCGGCACGCCGCTGTTCCTGTGGCAGCTTGCGACCGCGAGGCGGGGCTGGCAGTAA
>CAYYZZ010000042.1:6776-14420 GCA_964476235.1 uncultured Streptomycetaceae bacterium
CGGCACGCCGCTGTTCCTGTGGCAGCTTGCGACCGCGAGGCGGGGCTGGCAGTAAGGGGTGAACTTAGCCGCCAAGGCGCCAAGACGCCAAGAAATTCACGATGAATACCGGAACTGCAGATACACGGAGTGTTACAAGGATCTCCGAAATGAAGCTTCTTCTATTTTTTGGATTTCTCCACTAATCGGCGGTCAAATTGATTCCGACTTCTTGTTCAGTTTCTCTTGGCGTCATGGCGTCTTGGCGGCTCGATATTAGGGTATCAACTTGAGGATCGAAGCGAAACATCTGGACTTCGGCTACCGCGGACATCGCGTCGGCAGCGACGTCTCGCTGTCCCTGGACGCGGGGGAGGTGCTGTGCCTGCTCGGTCCCAACGGCAGCGGCAAAACGACCCTCTTCAAGACGCTGCTGGGGCTGTTGCCGCCGCAGGGCGGGAAAGTTCTGATGGACGGTGCGGACTTGCGTCAGAGCAAGCGGGACGAGGTCGCGCGGCTGGTGAGTTACGTGCCGCAGGCGCATGCGGCATTCTTCCCGTTCACGGTGCGGGAGATGGTGCTGATGGGGCGTACCGCCCACCTCGGCGTTTTTTCCTCGCCGTCACGGCGCGACCGCGAAGTCGCGCAATCCGTCATCGACCGCATGCGCCTCACGCATCTCGCCGATTCGATTTACACGCGTATTTCAGGGGGCGAGCGCCAGCTGGCCCTGATCGCACGCGCGCTGGCCCAGGAGGCGCGCATCATCGTCATGGACGAGCCAACCGCCAACCTCGATTTCGGCAACCAGGTGCGAGTGCTCGAGCATATCCAGTCACTGGCCCTGTCGGGGATAGGCGTGCTGCTATCCACGCACGATCCCGACCAGGCTTTTCTGTGCGCGAACCGGGTGGCCATGCTGCACGAGGGCAGGCTGGCCCGCGTCGGCACGCCCGCCGACACGATCACCGCCGAGAGCCTGCGACAGCTATATGGGGTGGATGTAACGGTCACGCAGGTCGAGCTCGGGGCGGGGGCGCGCCGGTCCGCATGCATTCCCTTGCTGTCTCGACAGCCACGGCCTGGCAACTAGAATAGCTGCATGCCGAGGGGTCCTGCATGTCCCGTTATCCCGGTCTGACGCTACGCGTAGTGGGCCCCGGTCCTCCTGCGATAGGGCCGGGCAAAGCGGCGCTGATCGAGCGCATCGAGAAAACCGGCTCGATCTCGTCAGCCGCGCGGACCATGGGCATGTCATACCGGCGCGCGTGGCAGCTGGTCGAGGCGCTCAACGCAAGCTTTGCGGAGCCGGTCGTCGTGACCGCGGTGGGCGGCAAGCGCGGAGGCGGGGCGGTGGTTACCGACTTCGGCAGGAGCCTTGCCAGGGACTACCGTCAAATGGAAGAAAAGGCATCCGCTGCCATTGCCTCCGATTTGAAGCGCTTTTCCCGCCGCTTGCGCAAGACGTCCCACCCAAAACGCTGAATAACGGCGCCGTAACGCATTATTGAGCCGGCGTCGGCAATGCGTTATATTCTATTAAATATAACGAGTGGGGTCGATGATGATGCTTTTGGGCCGGCTATCTGCCCTGGTTTTCGCGACAGTCCTGATTGCGTCAGCTGCCTGGGCGCAACCCCGTGCCGACGTGACGATCTATGCAGCCGCGAGCCTGCGAGACGCGCTCGACGAGCTGGCCCGGGAGTACGAGAGGCAGGGCAGGGGTAAAGCCACTGTCTCCTACGCCGGCAGTCCGACCCTGGCGCGGCAGATCGAGAAAGGCGCGCCCGCCGATATTTTCATCTCGGCCGATACCGACTGGATGGATTACCTGGCGAAGCTGGGGCTGATCAGGATCGAAACGCGGGTGGATCTGCTGTCCAACCGTCTGGTCCTGATCGCCCCGGCGGACAGCCAGACGACACTCAAGATCGGCCCCCAGTTTCCGCTGGCAACCTCGCTTGGATACCGGCGGCTTGCGATGGCGGATCCTGACAGTGTTCCCGCTGGCAAGTACGGAAGGGCGGCGCTCGAGGCTTTGGGAGTGTGGAAGGAAGTTGCGTCCAAGGTAGCGCGGGCAGAGAACGTGCGCGCGGCACTCGCGCTGGTTGCGCGCGGAGAGGCCCCTTTCGGCGTGGTGTACCGCACCGACGCACTGGCGGAGCGCAGGGTGCGGATAGTCGGTGAGTTTTCCCGCGGCCTGCACCCGGATATCGTGTATCCCGCAGCTATCGTGGCAGGCACCCGATCGAAGATAGCTTACGAATACCTGCGCTACCTGCGTTCGCACGCTGCCCAAGCCGTCTGGCAGCGGCACGGCTTCGGTCCGGGGAGTTGAACTTTGTCGCTCCCGACTTCAGCCGAGCTCGATATCGTCCTGTTGAGCCTAAAGGTCGCGTTGTGGAGCGTGCTCGCGAGCCTTCCATTCGCAATCGCCGCCGCCCACCTCCTTGCGCGCCGCGATTTCCCCGGCAAGAGCCTGATGGATGCGGTCGTGCACCTGCCTCTGGTATTGCCGCCCGTGGTGGTCGGTTATTTCCTGCTGATCCTGCTGGGCCGTCGCGGGCCGCTCGGCGCATGGCTGGAGCAGTGGTTCGGTGTCGTCGTCGCGTTTCGCTGGACGGGCGCGGCGATTGCCTGCGCGGTGATGGGATTCCCGTTGATGGTGCGCGCGATCCGGCTTTCGATAGAGGCTATCGACCCCAAGTTGGAAGCTGCCGCCGAGACGCTGGGCGCAGGCAAGCTCGGCGTATTCATCACGATTACCTTGCCGCTCGCACTGCCGGGGATACTCACGGGAACCTTGCTCTCTTTCGCTCGCAGCCTGGGCGAGTTCGGCGCGACGATCACCTTCGTGTCGAATATTCCAGGGGAGACCGAGACATTGCCTTTAGCAATTTACGCGCTGACGCAAGTGCCGGGGGGTGATGCACAGGCGATGCGGCTGTGCATGATATCGATCGCCCTGTCGCTTGTCGCGCTGCTCGTATCGGAAGCGCTGGTACGGCGGGCAAGCCGCCGTGTGCTTGGTTATGACGCTGTCAGTCGCGGTTGAGCACGAGCTAGGGGCGTTCCGCCTCGACGCGCGGTTCACGTGCGGGGAGGGGGTGACGGCGCTGTTCGGCCAATCGGGGGCAGGCAAGACTTCGCTCGTCAACTCGATCGCAGGCTTGATGCGCCCCGGCAAGGGCCGAATCACGCTGAACGGCGAGACACTGTTCGATTCGGAGCGAGGCATCCACGTACCGGCCCGCAAGCGGCGTTTTGGCTACGTATTCCAGGAAGGGCGTTTGTTCCCTCACCTCACGGTTCGGCAAAACCTCACCTATTCCAGGTTGTTTGGGGCTATGGAGACATCGGCCGAGCTGGACCACATTGTCGATCTGCTCGGCCTCCGCGATCTGCTCGAGCGCCGTCCGGCGCAATTGTCGGGTGGCGAAAAGCAGCGGGTGGCGATCGGCAGGGCATTGCTTGCACGGCCGCGCATGCTGCTGCTCGACGAGCCGCTGGCTTCGCTCGATGCGCACCGCCGCAACGAGATCATGCAATACATCGAGTTGATGCGCGACGAGGTCCGGATCCCAATCATCTATGTGAGCCATTCGGTGGAGGAGGTCGTCCGCCTGGCCGCGACCGTCGTGCTGATGTCGGCAGGCACGGTGGCGGCGGTAGGCGAGGTCGAGGAAGTCATGGGGCGTCCTGACCTGAGGGTGGCCGCGGGCACATTTGAAGGCGGCGCAGTGGTCGATGCCAGGGTCACCGGGCAGGACATGCAGTACGACCTGGCCACGCTCGCTTTCGACGGCGGCACCCTGACGGTCACCAATCTCGATGCGCTGATCGGCGAGCCGGTGCGGGTGCGTATCCGCGCCCGGGATGTTTCGATCGCGCTCGATTCACCCAGTCGAGTCAGCATCCAGAACGTGCTGCACGGGAAAATCGCTGCTATAGGTCCGGCACAAGCGGGCATCGTTGATGTCACTATCGCGGTGGGTAGCGTGATGCTGCGCTCCCGGATTACCCGACGCGCCGCGGACCAGCTTGGGCTGGCGCCGGGGCTTGAAGTCTATGCGTTGATCAAAGCCGTTTCGCTGGACCGCCATGGCGCTGCCGCGCGGTGATGGGTGATGCGTCGCTGTTAAAATCCGGTAAAACGTCGTTGAGCGCCAATCACCATTCACCAATCACGATTCACGCCTTATGAAGATCTTTGGTTTCGCGGGCTGGTCGGGCAGCGGCAAGACGACGCTGATCGAGAAGCTGATCCCGCTATTCGTGGCGCAGGGACTCAAGGTGTCGCTGATCAAGCACGCGCACCACACGTTTGATGTGGATCAGCCGGGGAAAGACTCTTACCGCCATCGCCACGCGGGTTGTGCCGAGGTGCTGGTGACTTCGTCACGGCGCTGGGTGCTGATGCACGAGCTGCGTGGCGCGCCGGAGCCTGGCTTTGCGGAACTCATCGAGCGCGTCTCGCCGTGCGACCTGCTGCTGGTCGAGGGCTTCAAGCGGGAGAAGCTGCCCAAGCTCGAGGTGTATCGCGCGTCGGTGGGGGAGTCGCTGCTGCATCCGCAGGATTCCAGCTTCGTCGCGATCGCAAGCGACAGCAAAGTGGAGACGAAATTGCCACAATTTTATCTCAATGACGCGCCGTCCATCGCGTCATTTATTCTCAAGCACATCGGGCTTGGCAAAAATTAGCCGCCAAGACGCCAAGGCCGCCAAGAAGAAAAGAACAATAAATTGAACCGCCAAGACGCCGAGCACGCCAAGAAGAACAACAGCACAATGACTCAGACTATGAATCGATAGTTGCGGGGTGTAAGCTAATATTATGATTACAGTGCTATATTTCGCACGGTTGCGCGAGACACTTGGGAAGAGCTCGGAACAGATCGTGCTGCCGGCTACGGTGCGTAACCTGGAAGGATTGCGCGCGCTGCTGGTGGCGCGCGGCGGAGCTTGGGAGCAGGAGCTTGCGCCGAGCACGCCGGTGCGCGCGGCGGTCAATCAAGCGATGGCGTTCGGCGACACCGGGGTAACGGACGGTGATGAGGTGGCTTTTTTCCCGCCCGTCACTGGCGGTTAGAACCACAATGGACGCTCTAACGAGGTGCCCCCATCCTACCTTCCCCCGCGAGCAGGGGAAGGGGATAAACAGGATTAACAAGATTCAAACAAACCCAGCCCATTTCGACATTTTGTTTTTTATCTAATCCTGTAAATCTTGTAAATCCTGTCTATTATTGCTTTTCACATGACGATCAGAATTCAAACTGCCGACTTCAATGTGAGCGCTGAGATCGCGGCGCTGCGGCGGAACAATCCGAAGATCGGCGCGGTGGCGAGTTTTATCGGTATCGTGCGCGACGTGAACGAGGGTGACGCAGTCGCGGAGATGACGCTCGAGCACTATCCCGGCATGACGGAAAAGGCGATAGAGGAGATCATCGCCCAAGCACGTTCCAGATGGAACGTGCTGAATGTGCTAGTCATCCATCGAGTTGGACAGCTCAAGCCAATGGATCAAATTGTCCTTGTTGTCGTGGCGGGAGAGCATCGGGGCGAGGCATTCGCCGCCTGCGAATTCATCATGGATTATCTGAAGACTCGCGCCCCGTTCTGGAAAAAGGAGCAGGCCGGCAAGGGCGCGCGCTGGGTCGAAGCCCGTGAGACGGACGATATCGCGGCGGAGCGCTGGCGGCTTAAGGGCTAGGTATTAACACGCCGCCAAGACGCCAAGACGCCAAGAAAATAAAAAACAATAATGAACCGTCAAGCACGCCAAGAAAAGCATTAATCAATCAAAATACTCAGCAGTCTCCACGATGGGAGGAAGCGTGAACGCAGCGGGGTTTGTCGCAGTAGGCGTGGGAGCCATGCTGGGAGCGTGGTCGCGCTGGGGCCTGAGCGTGGCGCTCAACACGGTCGTGCCCAATCTGCCGCTCGGCACGCTGGCGTCCAATCTCATCGGCGGCTATCTTGTCGGCATCGCGGTGGAGCTGGTTCTCCAGTTCGCTCTCGTCTCGGCGGAGTGGAGACTGTTCATCATCACCGGCTTCCTCGGCAGCCTGACGACCTTTTCGACGTTCTCAATCGAAGCGGTGGAGCTGCTTGCCATGCAGCGCTACGGCTGGGCGATACTCCACGTGGGTTCGCACCTCGCCGGCTCGCTCGCGATGACGGTGCTGGGTATCTACACGGTGCGCGCAGTTGTCGCCTGAGCAGAGGGGTTTCATGGGCAACACAGGGGGATTGTGGCCCGGCGGCAAGCGCATTGCCGTCGTATTCAACGTGGTGTTCGAGGCCTGGTCTGACGGCAAGGCGCCCGGGATCAGCCCCATGGGCAATCAGGGAGATCGCCAGCCACGTGCTGGCATCGCAGTAAGCTAACCTCGGGAGCGAACGATGAAGGCTGGCATTGCGGGCTTGTGGGTTGCGCTGGGTTGCGCGATCTGTTCGCTGGTCTGGGCTCAGCCCAGGGAGTTCCCGGTGCGGCCAGTGCGGCTGGTCGTGCCGGTGCCGCCCGGGGGCAGCCTCGACGTCATGTCCCGCATCTTGAGCCCCAAGTGGGGCGAGATCATGGGGCAGAACGTGATAATCGATTACCGTCCCGGCGCGAACACCATCGTCGGCAGCGAGAACGTCGCGCGCGCTCCCGCCGACGGCTATACGCTGCTCATCAACACGCTGCCGTTCGTGGTGAATCCCTCGCTTTACCCGAAGCTGCCGTTCGACACCGAGCGAGACTTCGCGCCGGTTTCGCTGCTGGGCTCCTCGCCGTTCGTGCTGGTGGTGCACCCCTCGGTGCCGGCGAAGTCGGTTAAGGAGTTGATCGCGCTCGCCCGGGCGCACCCGGGCAAGCTCAATTATTCCTCGGCGGGCAACGGCAGCAACCTCCACGTCGCGGCGGAACTGTTCAAGAACCTGGCCGGCGTGAATATCGTGCACGTGCCGTACGGGGGCGGCGGGCCGGCGCTGATCGCGATGCTCAACGGCGAGACCGGCGTGAGCTTCCTTTCGCTCGTCGCGGTCACCGGCCACATCGCCTCCGGCCGCATGCGCGCGCTGGGCATCACCACCGCGAAGCGCTCGAAAGTGACGCCGCAACTGCCCACCATCGCCGAGCAGGGCGTGGCCGGCTACGATTTCGGCGCCTGGTTCGGCGTCTACGCGCCGGTGGCAACGCCGGCGCCGGTCATCAAGACGCTGAACGATACGATCACGCGAGCGTTGCGGGACCCGCAGGTGGCCGAGCGTTTCGACAAGGAGGGCGCCGAGATCGTCGGTGGCCCACCTTCCGTTCTGGCCGCGCACCTCAAGGCGGAGCTGGCGCTGTGGGCGAAAGTGGTGAAATCGGCGGGCTTGCGCATCGACTGACAAACGCGGATAAGAACAACAAACGAACCGCCAAGACGCGGAGAGAAACAAATCAATATTGAACCGCCAAGTATCGTTAATGCCGGACGCTTCGCGCCGGTTTAACTCCGCGTGTTCGAACGGACGTAACCGATCGCCGTTCAACACGCGGGCAAGCTCAACGATAGATAGGCAAGACTTACAGGATTTACGCACCAGTCACGAGTCACCAGTCACCAGTCACGAGTCATCAGTCACGGGTCACCCCTGGAGGGCCTTATGCCATTCTTCAAGCTCAAGGAAATG